>NZ_JABXEM010000236.1:0-18274 GCF_013372595.1 Myxococcus sp. AM011 | reverse complement strand
GGGGAAACCATGCTCACGTCTCGGGGCCAGCGTACCTTGCTCCCGTCCTCCAGTGGAGGGTTGTGCCCTTGGGGCTTGCCCTGTTTTCCCAGGCTCCATATGCCGTGCCGACGCCGTCCCTCGCTTGGAGTCCGCATGTCCTCCCACCCTCCGTCGTCTGGTTCCTCCAACCGCCTGGCCCGGGAGCCGTCGCCGTACCTGCGTCAGCATGCCGGCAATCCCGTGGACTGGTTCGCCTGGGGGGACGAGGCGCTCGCGCGAGCCCGCGCGGAGGACAAGCCCATCCTGCTCTCCGTGGGCTACTCCGCGTGCCATTGGTGTCACGTGATGGCGCACGAGTCCTTCGAGTCGCCGGAGACGGCGCGGCTGATGAACGAGGGCTTCATCAACATCAAGGTGGACCGCGAGGAGCGGCCGGACCTGGACCAGATCTACCAGGGCGTGGTGCAGCTGTTGGGGCAGGGCGGGGGCTGGCCGCTCACGGTCTTCCTCACGCCGGACCTGAAGCCCTTCTACGGCGGCACCTACTTCCCGCCCGAGGACCGCTACGGCCGCCCCGGCTTCCCCCGGTTGCTGATGGCGCTGCGGGACACGTGGGAGAACAAGCGCGAGGAGGTGAAGCGGCAGGCCGAGCAGTTCGAGGAGGGGCTGGGCGAGCTGGCCGCGTATGGCCTGGATGCGGCGCCCGGCGTGTTGACGGCGGCGGACGTGGTGGCGATGGGCAAGCGCATGGTGCAGCAGGTGGACCTGGTGCATGGCGGCTTCGGCGGCGCGCCCAAGTTCCCCAACCCGATGAACTTCTCCCTGCTGCTGCGCGCATGGAGACGCGGAGGCGGCGCGCCGCTGCGGGACGCGGTGTTCCTCACGTTGGAGCGCATGGCGCTGGGTGGCATCTATGACCAGCTCGGCGGCGGGTTCCATCGCTACTCGGTGGACGCGCGTTGGTTGGTGCCGCACTTCGAGAAGATGCTCTACGACAACGCGCAGCTCGTGCACCTGTACGCGGAGGCACAGCAGGTGGAGCCTCGGCCGCTGTGGCGCAAGGTGGTGGAGGAGTCGGTGGAGTACGTGCGCCGCGAGATGACGGACTCAGGCGGCGGCTTCTATGCGGCACAGGACGCGGACAGCGAAGGGGAGGAGGGGAAGTTCTTCGTGTGGCGCCCGGAGGAGCTCCAGGCGGTGCTGTCCCCGGAGCGCGCGGAGCTGGTGACGCGCCACTTCCGCGTCACGTCGCAGGGCAACTTCGAGCACGGCGCCACGGTGCTGGAAGTCGTGGTTCCGGGGGAGTTGCTGGCGCGCGAGCGGGGACTTCCAGTGGAGGAGGTGGAGCGCGAGCTGGCGGAGGCGCGTCGGGCGATGTTCCTGGCGCGCGAGCAGCGGGTGAAGCCGGGCCGCGACGACAAGATTCTGGCGGGCTGGAACGGGTTGATGATTCGCGGGCTGGCGCTCGCCGCGCGAGTCTTCGAGCGTCCGGACTGGACGAAGCTCGCGGTGTCCGCCGCGGACTTCGTGCTGGCGAAGATGTGGGACGGGACGCGGCTGGCGCGCTCGTACCAGGAGGGCGAGGCGCGCATCGATGGCTTCCTGGAGGACTACGGTGACCTGGCCTCGGGGCTCACCGCGCTCTATCAGGCCACGTTCGACGTGAAGTACCTGGAGGCGGCCGAGGCGCTGGTGAAGCGCGCGGTGGAGCTGTTCTGGGACGAGGAGAAGCGGGCGTATTTCACCGCGCCTCGCGGCCAGAAGGACCTGGTGGTGGCGACGTATGGCCTGTTCGACAACGCGTTTCCGTCTGGCGCGTCCACGCTGACGGAGGCGCAGGTGGCGCTGGCCGCGCTCACGGGGAACGAGCGACACCTGGAGCTGCCGGCGAAGTACGTGGGGAAGATGCGCGAGGGACTGGTGGCCAATGCGATGGGCTATGGCTACCTGGGGCTCGCGGCGGACTCGTTGCTGGACGGCGCGGCGGGCGTGACGTTCGCTGGCTCGCGCGACGCGGTGGCGCCGCTCTTGAGCGCGGCGAACCTCGTCTACGCACCGACCTTCGCCTTCGGCTGGAAGGAGGAGGGCACGGCCGCGCCCGCGCTGCTCAAGGAACTGTTCGAGGGGCGCGAGCCGGTGGGCGGGCAGGGGGCGGCGTACCTGTGCCGGGGCTTCGCCTGCGAGCGACCCCGGACAGACGCGAAGGAACTGGCCGAGCGACTGACGGAGATGCCACCGGTCGCGTGAGCATTGCGTACCTGAGTCAGGCGCGAACTCCACGCGCGGGCTCGCGAGCCACGTCGCAGGCACTGGCGTGGCCGCGCCTCGTGAGGCGGTCCGCAGTGCCTCGGCGGGCGCGGGCCAATGAGGCCCGCGTGCTTCCTCAAGGGCCTTCGGTCCGAGGACTACTTGACCTCGGTCACCTTCAACGTGCCGATGAGGGGCGTGATTTCGGCGTTCCCCTCGTAGCCGAAGGCGAAGTGAGTGGCGTCCGCGACGGGCTGGTTGAACGTCGGGTCCAACTGCGTCCACTCACCCACGAACGCCTCCACCCACTCGTGCCAGTAGAGCGCGGGCACGCCGTCCTGGTTCACCATGTAGATGACGCCGTCCACGCGCCGAGCGGGGATGCCCGCCGCGCGCAGGAGCGCCACCGACAACAGCGAGTGCTCCGTGCAGTCCCCGCGCTTCTGGCGCAGCACATCCGTGGCCCGGTCCGCGCTGGCCCCGTAGTCCTTCTCCAGATGCGTGGCCACCCACGTGTTCACCTTCTGCGCCGCGCGGTACGCGTCCTTCTCGTCACCGACAATCTTCTTCGATTGCTCGCGGATGGCCGGGGCGTCGCTCTCCACGATGAGGTCGGACTTGAGGTTCTTCCCACCCTCCGGGTCCGCCACGGGACGCGGCTTGCGCGCCGCCGCCGAGGGCGCCGCGGCCTGCAACGTCACGTCCACGCTGCCATCCGGCCGCGCGGCGAACTTCTGGCGGTATGTCTCCACGCGGAACTTCTCCGGCAGCCCCGTCACCACCAGCTTCACGCTCCCGGGCACCGCCCGCGCGGACTCCGGCAGAGGCTTGGGCAGCACCACGCGGGTGAGGCCGAACACCTCCACCAGGTCCATGCGCTTGGCGACGGCCTCCGTCTCCTTGCGCGCCTGCATCGTCTGGCCGAAGTCCACCAGCACCATCTCCCCGCGCTGGGTGACGTAGGAGACCACCGGCACCTTCTCCTTCTGCGAGATGCTGCTGGCCTTGCCCAGCTTCACCTTCACGCCGTTCACCGTCCGCTGCTCGGCGGGCTCCACGGTGGTCGTGAGGCCGTACGTCTCCAGGTCCATGCCATCCAGCACGAAGCCGTCCACCTTCGCCTTGCGAGCCAGCGCCACGCGCGCCTGGTCCACGTCCTCGACGCGCTCCTTCGTCGCGGGCAGCACGGGCAGCACCTCGTCCGCGTGGCCCAGGCGCTTGCGCACCACGCTCATTCCGCCCTCCGGCGTGGTGGCTCCCTCCAGCGTCTGGTCTCCACCGTCGCCCCGCTGCACCACGCTGAACGACAGCAGCCGGCCGCCGGGCTTCGCCTCGTAGATGCGCTCCTCGCGGTGGTTGCGCTCCGACAGGCGCGTCCCCACGAGGGCCTTGAACACGAGCTGGTTGATGCTCTTCACCCGCGCGGGCTCGCCGGGCATCACCACCAGGTCCGTGAAGAGCCAGCCCACCTTCTTGTCCATGAGGTACAGGCCGAAGAACTCCCCCCCTTGAGGGCGAGGAGCCTTCACCACGTCGGACATTTCGGTGGGAGCGGAGACGGCCTTGGTGGGCGCGGGAGCACCAGCCCAGGCGGCGGGGACGCCCGCCAGCAGGGCGCACAGGGACACGAGGGCCAGGGACATCGGTCGGGGCGTGCGAGTCATCACGCCCCTTCTAACGGGGGAGGCGGTCAAAGTCTTCAACCGCCCCACACCCCGTGCGGTGGCCTACAGCCGCTTGGTGAGGATGATGAGGTCGTCCCCCACCTTGTAGAAGTCGCGGATGCGCGCTTCCTCGCCGTACTTCATGGACGCGTAGAAGCCGCGCGTGGGCCCGTAGGCCTCCGTGGCGCTCGTCTCCACGCGGATGAGCCGGCCATTGCGCCGACGCAACTCTCCCTCCATCGCGGACACCAGCGCCGCGCCCACACCCTGACCGCGCACCTCCGGAGAGGACGCAATCCAGTACAGGTCATAGCTGTCCTCCGTCATCGGCGTGGGGCCGTAACAGATGTAGCCGACCAGCTGGCCGTCCCGGTCCGCGACGAAGATGGCGTAGTCCGCGTTGTCCGGCGTGAGCGCGATGCCGACCAGCTCGATGGCGACCTCAACCTCCTGCGGCGAGAAGGTTTCGATCTTTCGAATCAGCGCGGCGAGGGGCTCCCGGTCCTTTCCTTCGATGCGACGGATGTCCATGGGCTCTTTCGGAAGCGACCTCCACCAGTCGGGCGGCGAGGGCGGGATAGTCCAGGCCCGCGGCAGCCGCGGCCCTGGCGAACCCTGCTCCCGGATGGAGGTCGCAGTTGGGGTTGATGTCGATGACGTAAGGAACGCCCTCCGGAGACACCCGAAGGTCGACCCGTCCATAGTCCTGACAGTCGAGCGCTGCAAAGGCTTCCAGCGCGACCTGCACACAACGAGCTTCCAGCGCCGCATCCACCTGACACGGCCCGGCGGGCGTATCCCGGTACTCGGGAGAGCCCTCCTCCCACTTGGCGCTGTACGACACGATGTTCGGCCGGTCCTCGAAGGTCCGACCGAAGTGGATTTCAGTCAACGGCAGCGCGCGGCGCGGCTGGTTTCCCAACAGCGGCACGTAGATTTCGCGGCCGGGGATGAACTGCTCGACGAGCGCGGGCTGGTGGAACTCGCGCAGCACCGCCTCGCAGGCGCGCACCAGCGCGGCGCGCTCGTACACGACGGAGTCCTTCGTCACGCCCATGCTGGCGTCCTCGCGCGCGGGCTTGACGATGAGGGGCCAGGGCAGGTCCACCGCCAGCGCGTCCTCCAGTCGCTCCACCACGCGGAAGGCGGGCGTGGACACGCCGCGCGCCGCGAGCAGCTCCTTCGCCTTGGGCTTGTGCAGCGCGAGCCCGAGCGAGAGGGCGGACGAGCCGGTGTAGGCCAGGCCCAGCGCGTCCAGCAGGCAGGGGACCGCCATCTCTCCCCGGCTGTCGGCGGCGAGCGACTCGCACAGGTTGACGACGAGGTCCGGCTGCCGCCTTCGCAGGATGTCCACGAAGTCCAGCCGGTCACCCTCGATGGCCAGTGGCTCGGCGACGGTATCGCCGTGGGTGAGGGCTTCGGAGAGCGCGGCGGCGACCCGCACCACGTCCTCTCGGGCCTCCCGTCCCGGGTCATCCTGGAGGAGCTCGTGGTCGCGGTTGTGCAGCAGAATGAGGTGCATTCGGAGGTGCCGGGAGGGTTAGCACGTCCCCCGTTCCGAGCCCAGTCCACAGGTGACGGTTGGTTACCTCCTGGGCTACCTCCCGGAAGGGCTTGCAGTACGGTGGACTACCTCCGATAGGGGTATCCAGGAGTATGGAAAGGGCACCATGCGCATCCGCGACCCCATCCACGGCACCATCCCGGTGAGCGAGTCGGAGAAGGCCGTCATCGACAGCCGCCACTATCAGCGGCTGCGTTATGTGCGGCAGCTCGGCTTTGGAGACCTGGCCTTCCCCGGGGCCACTCACACCCGGCACATCCACTCCCTGGGCGCCATGCACGTCGCCTCGCGGGTGTTCGGCGCGGTGGCCTCCCGCTCGTCGCTCCCCGAGGACGTGCGAGAGCGCTTCTGCACCGCGGTGCGTCTGGCCGTCCTCTGCCATGACCTGGGCCACATGCCGCTGTCGCATGCCTCCGAGCGCATCGCCCCGAAGCGTTCCCTGCTGCGCCTGCCCGGCTGGCTGGACTCAGTGGCGGAGGGGGAGCAGGCCACCCACGAGGACTACACGGCGAAAATCCTGCTCGACAGCTCGCTGACGCCCATCATCGAACGCGAGTTCGGGGCGCGGGACATCACCCCCATGGCGGCGGTGGCGCTGATTACGGGAGCCCGTCCGCCCAAGGACCCGGGCTTCACGTGGGACGGGGTGGATTGGACGCCGCTCTTGCGCGCCATCGTCTCCGGCGAGCTGGACGCGGACCGCATGGACTACCTGCTGCGCGACTCCTTCTACACGGGGGTCAACTACGGCCGGTACGACATGGATTGGATCATCGGCAACCTGAACCCGGCGGTGAAGGACGGGCGGGCCTATCTGGCGCTGAGCCGGGCGGCGGCGTTCGCCTTCGAGGACTTCCTCCTCAGCCGCTACCACATGTTCGTCTCGGTCTACCTGCACCACACGTCGGTGAGCTTCGACTACATGCTGCGGCGCTACTACGAGGAGTCACCCGGCGAGTTCGAGATTCCGTCGGACCCGGAGGCCTTCCTGCTCTGTGACGACTCGGCGCTCTGGTACACGCTGCGCCGCTCCCGCAACAAGTGGGCGCAGCGCATCATCACCCGTCAGGGCTTCAAGCTGCTGGCGCAGTTCACGGAGCGGGATGCCGGGTATGACCTGGACGTGCTGCGCAGCGCCCTCGTCTCGTCGGGCTTCGAGCACTACGTCGTGGAGTCGGTGAACGTCCTCAGCAAGTACGCCTCCGGCCCGACGGGCCCGGGGCCGAGCCTCTTCATCATCGACGCGTCCACCGGACGGTTGACGGAGGTGGCGCGCTACACCGCGCTGTACCAGCGCTACAGTGGAGCGGTCCGTCTCACGCGCTTGTTCGTGCGGCCGGACCAGTCGGAAGCAGCGCACGAGCTGATGGGCCAGCTCCTCGGTCAGGCGGTGCAATCATGAGTGAGCGTCTTCCCGGCCTGGGCCTCGGCCTGGACCTGAGTCATGTCCCCGCCGAGCCCCGTGCCTCCGCGGTGGCGCTGCTGTATCGCCGCGTGGGCCCCGGAGTGGAGGTCTACTGGGTGAAGCGCGGCAAGGCGCTGAAGTTCGCGGGCGGCTTCTACGCGTTTCCCGGGGGCAAGCTGGACGCGGCGGACGCGGACGTCCCGGTGCGGGGCGCCAGTGGAGAAGAGGCCGCGCTGCGCTCGGCCGCCGCGCGCGAGCTGTTCGAGGAGGCAGGTGTGCTGGTGGCAGAGGGCGCCGAGTTGCTCTCGCAAGAGAAGCACGACGTCCTGCGCAAGGCGCTGCTGGCGGGGCAGCGCGGCTGGGGTGAGCTGCTCCAGGCCGAGGGCCTGACGTTGCGCGCCGACGACTTCCGCGCCGCGGGGCGGTGGATTACCCCTCATGCGGTGCCGGTGCGCTTCGACACGCACTTCTACCTGGTGGAGCTGCCGCCGCACGCGCGCACGGAGCTGTGGCCCGGAGAGCTTTCGGAGGGCGCGTGGGTGTCGCCCTCGCTGGCGCTGGGGCGCTGGAATGACGGCACCGCGCTGCTGCACCCGCCGGCGGTGCATGCGCTCCAGGTCCTGGGCACGTTCACCGACGAGGCGGACGCGAGGGCACGGCTCACGACGCCGCCGTATTGCCCGGGCTACATCGCCCAGCGCATCGAGTTCCAGCAGGGCGTGCGCGTGGTCGCGCTGGAGACGCCCACGCTGCCTCCGGCCACTCACACCAATGCGTACGTGTTGGGCAACGGCGAGCTGCTGCTGGTGGACCCCGGCTCCGGCGACGTGAAGCAGTACGCGAAGCTCCTGTCGCTGGTGTCGAGCCTCAAGGCGGACGGGCTCAAGCCGGTGGCGGTGGTGCTGACGCATCACCACGGCGACCACGTGGGCGGCGCGCGCGCGGTGAAGGAGCGGCTGGGCATTCCGCTCTGGTGCCATGCGAAGACGGCGGAGTGGCTGGACTTCCCCGTCGACCGGCTGCTGGAGGACGGCGAGGTGTTGGAGCTGGCGGGTGAGGTGCCCCAGCGCTGGCGGGTGCTGCACACGCCCGGACATGCGCGGGGCCACATCTGCCTCGTGGACGAGCGCAGCCGCGCGGCGGTGGTGGGAGACATGGTGGCCGGCGTGGGCTCCATCGTCATCGACCCGCCCGAGGGCAACATGCGCGACTACCTGACGCAGCTCGCCCGGCTGCGCGACTGGCCCGTGGGCACGCTGTATCCCGCGCATGGCCAGCCGCTGCCGGACGGGCCGGCGAAGCTCCAGGAGTATCTGAACCACCGCGCCCAGCGCGAGGCGCTCATCCTCGCGGCGGTGCCTCCCGACGGAATCACCCTGGCCCGGTTGGTGGAGCGGGCCTATGCGGACACGCCGCCGTTGATGCACCCGGTGGCGGAGCGCAGCGCGCTGGCCACGCTGGAGAAGCTGGTGGCCGAAGGCCGCGTGCGCGAGGAGTCGCTGCAGTACTTCCGTCTGGAGACTTGAGCCGCCGGAGGGGCGGCTTTCAGAACCGCCCCATCAGGCCCAATCGGGGACCGTGTTCGGTCATCCCCGCGACGGGCAGCAGCCGCACGCCGGAGTCGTGCTGTGTCTTCGCGGGCGGCGTCACCGGGCGCTGCGACTGGTGGGACAGCTCGTAGCCCGTGGTGGCGCCCGCGACGGGGAGCAGCAGCAGTAGCGCGGCGAGCGCCTTGTCGTTGTCGTCGGCGCCGAGGATGAGCGAGCCCAGCAGCGCGCCACCCCAGCCCACCAGGCTTCCTCCGATGGTGGCGAGCAGCGTGCCCTTGCCGTCCATGAGCCGGCCGCCCGCCCACGTGCCGGCGGGAATCCCGATGACGACGCCGGTGAGGCCGCCCACGAGCGAGACGACCTGGCACTCGTCGCAGCCCACCGTGGGCGCGCCGAGCAGGTAGCCCACCAGCAGCCCCACTGCGCCCCCCGCGATTCCGCCCGCGGCTCCTCCCACGAGCTCCACCGCGACGCGGGGCACCGGATCTTCCACGGCGGCCTTGCGGCTCGGTTTGGCTGCTTCGGTGACTTCAGGACCGGACGTCGCGGTGGGGGGGGCCTGGGCCTCGCCCGTGCCCTCGTCATCGTCACGCGACGTGCTGTCTCCGGGCGAGACGGGGACGAGCGGGGGAGGTGTCAGCTCGGGAGCGGGGCGCTGGGCCGGCTCGTCCTCGGGGACTCGCTGGCCCCAGGCGGAGCCCGTGCTCGACAGGAGCAGGACGGCCAGCCAGGCGGAGAGCGCGCGCGAAAACCTCACCCCCCCAAGCTACCGCAAGGCCGGGGGTGTCGTCGCGTCAACTGGCGGACATCTCGGTCACACGGCTGGCGCGGGCCCGGCGACGCAGCACCACCAGGGCGAGCGGCGCGGCGGCCAGCAGCAACTGAGGCAGCAAGGAGACGACGTCCGGGTAGATGCCCAACAGGTCCACGGTGAAGAAGCGCACCGGCACCAGCGGCAACGCGCCCACCTCCTGCAGCGAGTGCAGGCCCTTGCCCAGCAGCATCACCGCCGTGACGACGAGGACCCCGGTGGACACGTTGAACAGCGTCTTCATGGGCAGCCGGAAGCCCAGTCGGTTGATGAAGAGGACGAGGATGCCGAGCCCCACCGCGCCCACCAGCGCGCCCCAGGCCACGCCCGCGGGCGAGTCCAGCGCCAGGCCCTGGAGGAAGATGGCCGTCTCGAAGCTCTCGCGCAGCACGGCGGTGAAGGCGATGAGGAACAGGCCCACCATGCTGCCCCGGCCGAGCGCGCCCTGCATCTTCTCGCGCAGCTCCCCCATGAACTGGCTGATGTTGGAGCGCGCGTTGAGCCACATCGCCGCGTAGATGAGCATGCCCACCGCCGCGAGCGCCGCGACGCCTTCCAGCCACTCGCGCTGCGCGCCGGCCAGCAGGTGTCGGCCGAGCACGTAGGCTCCAACGCCCACCACCAGCGCGGACATCCAGCCGGCGTGCACCACGCGCACGTGCTCGGTGGCCTTCATCTTCTTCAGGGCCGCCAGCAGCGCCGCGACGATGATGCTGGCCTCGAAGCCCTCGCGCAGGAGGATGAGCACGGTGAGCCACAGCGTGGACATCAGGTCCGCCGTGCTGCCGCTGTCCCGACGCGCCTGGTCCAACAGAGACACCAGCTCCCGGCCCTCGTCCTGGAGGTGCGGACTGCCGTTCTCCGCCGCGAGCCGAGCGTTGAGGAAGCCCTGCTCCAGCTTGAGCACCAGCGCGGAGTCGCGCGAGCTGAGCTTGGGCTCCACCGGCTCCAGGCCGTTGAGGTACGCATCCAGCAACGCCGCCTTCGCTCCCGCCGCGTTGCCCGAGGCGCCCTGCCGCATCGCCTCCTGGACCCCTTCGCGGGCAATCATCAGCGAGCGCTCCTCGTCCACCCGCGGCAGCTCGCGACGCAGGCACGCGAGGTGCTCCGCGCCGAACGACTTCACCAGGTCGTCATCCGTGGTGTTCGCCAGGCGCTCCAGCGACGCGCGCGGAGGAGCGCCCTCGCACGGCGGCTGGCGCAGCGTGAAGACGAAGAAGGCGAGCGACCATCGCTCGTCCTCGCTCAGCGTGGGATAGGCCGGCATCGCGGTGCCCGGCACGCCGAAGCTGGTGGTGTTGAACGCCTTGTAGGGCGTGAGTCCGCCCATCAGCTCCGCGTCGCGGAAGTTGGCGGGCGCGGGCTCCATGGTCGCTGAGATGGGCAGGTTGGCGCTGCCGTCCGCGCCGTGGCAGGCCGCGCAGTTCGTCTGGAAGAGCTTCTCGCCGAGCTTCAGGTCCGGCGGGTGACGCGGGCTGCGCGCCAGGCCTCCGGCGAGCACCAGGTCCTCCACCAGCGCGCCGCAGTCCCGACTCACGCCCTCCGCGTCGCGCGACTGGTCCACGCGCGCCTGGATGGCCTTCACTCGCGGGACGAAGACCTCCGCCGCCGCGCCCAGACCCTGGGCCGCGTCCACCGCCTCGGCCGCGAAGCTCTTCTGCTCCGTCAGCTCGAACTGCGACTGGGACTCGATGGCGGCCGGATAGTCCGCCTCCAGGTACTGGAGGATTCCCACCAGCCGGTGCCACGTCCGCTCCTCCGCGCCTGGTTCGCTGGCCTCGGCCGAAAGAGGCACCGCGAGCATGAGGCACAAGGCGACGGAGACCACACGAGTCATGGCCTCCGTCTACCAGCGGGGGAGAAGTGTTTCAATTTTGCGAATCAATATCGAAATCAGCGTTTCAAACCCGTGAAGAGAGGGTGGCGACGGTGGTGGCGTTGACGGGGCCTGTCCACTGCTCGACTTCCAGGGACTGGATGCGCAGGCGGGCGAGGCGCCAGTCCCCTCCTCGCAGGTGGCCGACGGCGAAGGCGCCGATGGAGAGTGCGCCGATGGCGACGGCCCCGAGGGAGAGGGCCCCCATCGCGGTGGCGCCCAGGGCGTGGGCTCCGACGGCGAGCGCGCGCAGGGCCCGCGCGCGCGGAGGTCGCCTCCGGACTTGCCGGGCTTCGAGATGTCGGGAGAGGCGGGCCAGCGTGAGGGTGTTGGCGACGGCGAGCCCGGCGGCACCGGCCAGCGTCGCGGTGCGCAGCGAACGGGCCATGAGGTGCTGGGGCTGGAGCGGGAAGGTGAGGGTGGTCCACATGCCGTTCGAGGTGCGCACGGCATGGCTCGAGAGCTACCTGCCAGCGCACGGTGCGCCGCCCGGCGGGCGAGCGACGCGAAAGGCGTGGGGCTCAGCGCTCGTAGGTGAGGAAGGCGTGGGGAGGCTCGGCCTCCGGGTGCTGCTCCTGCTCGACGAGCTTCCAGCCGGACAGGTCGACCTCCGGAAAGAAGATGTCGCCCGGGTAGTCGCGAGCGATTCGCGTGAGGTACAGGCGCTCGACGCGGTCCATCGTCTGGGCGTAGAGGTCCGCGCCTCCGGCGATGAACACCTCGTCGTCGCCTCGGCCTTCCGCTTGCTGGAGTGCCTGCTCCACGGAGTGGACCACCGTCACGCCTTCGGGCGCGAAGTCCCGCTGGCGCGTGACGACGATGAAGGCGCGGCCGGGCAGGGGGCGGCCGATGGACTCATACGTCTTGCGGCCCATGATGAGCGTGTGGCCCATGGTGAGTCGCTTGAAGCGCGCGAGGTCCGCGGGCAGACGCCACGGGAGCTGGTTGTGGGCGCCGATGACTCGGTTAGCTGCCAGGGCGACGATGGCCGACAGCTTCATACGGCGACCGGGGCCTTGATGGCGGGGTGGGGCTCGTAGCCTTCGACCTGGATGTCCTCGTACTTGAAGGAGAACAAGTCCTTCACGTCCGGGTTGAGGCGCAGGCGCGGCAGCGGCCGGGGCGCGCGGGAGAGCTGCTCCTGGGCCTGCTCGACGTGGTTGAGGTACAGGTGCGCGTCGCCCATCGTGTGGATGAACTCGTGCGCTTCCAGGCCCGTCACCTGCGCCACCATCATCGTCAAGAGTGCGTACGAGGCGATGTTGAAGGGCAGCCCCAGGAAGAGGTCCGCGCTGCGCTGGTAGAGCTGGCAGGACAGGCGCCCGTTGGCCACGTAGAACTGGAAGAGGACATGGCACGGCGGCAGCTTCATCTCCGGCAGGTCCGCCACGTTCCACGCGCTGATGAGGTGCCGACGCGAGTCGGGGTTCTTCTTCAGCCCGCCGACCAGGGCCTTCATCTGGTCGATGTGAGCGCCGTCCGGCGCGTTCCACGAGCGCCACTGGTGGCCGTAGACAGGGCCCAGCTCGCCCTGCGCGTTGGCCCACTCGTCCCAGATGGTGACGCCGTTCGCCTGGAGCGTGCGCACGTTGGTGTCCCCCGCGAGCATCCAGAGCAGCTCGTGGAAGATGGACTTCACGTGCAGCTTCTTCGTGGTGACCAGCGGGAAGCCTTGCGTCAGGTCGAACCGCAGTTGCGGGCCGAAGACACTGAGCGTGCCCGTGCCGGTGCGGTCACCCTTCTTCGTTCCGTGCTTGAGGACGTGGTCGAGCAGGTTCAGATAGGGCTGCATGGGGCCGAGGCGTGTACGTCGCCCTCGGGTAGGTGTTCAAGCAACAACGTGCCCGAAAGCCCGCCTCATGTCCGACAGCCACCTCGGGGCTGTCTCCGAGGGGGCACCGACGCGCCTTCTCATTGGACGTGTGGCGCGCCCCACCGGTACAAGCCGGAACCCATGAAGATCTACACCAAGACGGGTGACGCGGGAGAGACGGGCCTGTTCGGGGGCGGTCGTGTCGCGAAGGACGACGCCCGTGTGGACGCGTACGGCGAGGTGGATGAGCTCAACGCGACGCTCGGCCTCGCGCGAGCCGCCTCTCTGCCGCAGGAGCTGGACGCGATGCTGCATCGGCTCCAGGACCAGCTCTTCACGGTGGGCGCGGTGATGGCGACCCCGGCGGGCACGAAGGCGTCCGCGCACATCCCCGCGCTCAAGGCGGAGTGGGCGGCGGATATGGAGCACGCCATCGACCGCTTCGAGAGCGAGCTGCCGACGATGACCCACTTCATCCTGCCCGGAGGCACGCAGGGCGCCGCCGCGCTGCACCTGTCGCGCACCGTGTGCCGCCGGGCCGAGCGCCGCGCCGTCCCGCTGCTGCGCGATGGGACGATTCCCAAGGACGTGGTGGTCTTCCTCAACAGGCTCTCCGACCTGCTCTTCGTCATGGCTCGCGTGGCCAACCACCGCTCCAAGGTGGAAGACGTGAAGTGGATTCCGGAGAAGCCGTCCGCGAAGTAGCGCCCCCTGGTTTCTGTCGTGCTGCCCACCGCCCCTCTTCGCGACCTCGCCCGCTCCGTGGGCTTCGACCTCGTGGGCTTCGCTCGCGCGGAGCCCATTCCCCCCACCTTCATCATGGAGTGGCTGGAGGCGGGCTTCGCGGCGGACATGGACTGGATGGGCGAGCGGGTCGCCGAGCGGCTGGACGTCGACCGGTTGCTGCCGGGCGCCCGGACGGTCATCTCCTTCGTCAACAACTACTGGCGCGATGACGAGGTGTCGGTGGGTTCACCCATCGCCCGGTACGCGCGGGGGCGCGACTACCACTCCACGCTGCGCGACAGGATGAAGGCCTTCCGCAAGGCCGTCATCCGGATGTCCCCGGGCCTGGGGACATACGGGAGCGTGGACAGCGGGCCGCTGATGGAGAAGGTGTGGGCGGCGCGCGCGGGGCTGGGCTACGTGGGGAAGAACGGCTGTTTCATCACCGAGCCGTATGGCTCGTGGGTGCTGCTGGCCACGCTCATCCTCGATGCCGAGGTGGACGATTATGGGACGGGGCCCGCGGCGGACCGGTGTGGCGCGTGTCGCCGCTGTCTCATGTCCTGTCCCACGGGCGCGCTGGTGGGCAACGGCCGTGTGGACGCACGGGCGTGTCTGTCCTACCAGACCATCGAGAACCGCGAGCAGCAGGTGCCGGAGGCGTTCCGGCTCAAGTTCGACAACCTCATCTTCGGGTGCGACATCTGCCAGCAGGTGTGTCCGCTCAACCGGCGTCCCGTGTTCGCCGAGCACCCTCGCTTCGCGCCCCGCGCGGTGGCGGAGCTGGGCACGCTGGAATTGGCGGGGCTCACACCGACACAGTACGAGGAGCTCATCCCCGGTACAGCGTTGGCACGCGCCCGGTATGACGTGCTCCGCCGCAACGCGGTGTATGCGTTGGGCGTGGCCAGGCAGGCGGACTCGCGATACCTGCTCGAAAAGCTCTGCGGCGATTCGAGCGAATTGGTACGTACCGCCGCGCAATGGGCGCTCCTCAAGCTCGACCCCTGAACTCCCCTGACGATGCGTCGCCGCTTCGCGGGGTGTATGCCGCGTTGCTCATCCAGGTCGTCATCAGCGCGGGGACGTATCTCGCCGCGAAGCGGGCCATGACGGAGCTGCCGCCGCTCACCGTGGTGTTGTGGCGCTTCTTCTTGAGTGGGCTGGTGTTCCTGGTGCTGCTGCTGGTGCTGCCCGGGCCAAAGCTGCCGCCGCGCGATGCGTGGCGCCGCATCTTCATCCTGGGGCTGCTGGCGGGCCCGGTGAACCAGGTGTTCTTCTTCAGCGGGCTCTCGCGCTCCACCGCCGCGCACGGCGCGCTGCTCTATGCGCTCACGCCGCTGGGGGTGTATCTGTTGAGCCTCTGGCGCGGGCAGGAGCGCGCCTCCGCGCGGACGCTCGTGGGCATCGCCACCGCCTTCGTGGGCGTGGTGGTGCTGCTGCTGGGACGAGGGCTGGCGGATGCACGTGGCTCCATGCTGGGGGACGTGCTCATCCTCGGCGCGGTGCTGGCGTGGGTCGTCTACACGACGGAGGGAAAGCCCTTCGTCGCGGTCCACGGTCCGCTGCGCGCGACGGCGTGGTGCATGACGATGTCCACGGTGTTGATGCTGCCCTTCGCGCCGTTCGTGGCGAACACGGACATGTTGATGGCCGCGAGCACGACGGCGAAGGGCTGCATCGTCTACCTGGGGCTGCTGACGTCGGTGGTGGCGTACGTGCTCTGGTACTACGCACTGTCGAAGGTGTCGGCGTCGAAGGTGGCCATCTTCTCCAACCTCCAGCCCGCCGCGACGGCGCTCGCGGCCTGGCTGCTGCTGGACGAGGCCCTGCACTGGGAAATCGCGGTGGGTGGGGTGCTCGTCCTCGCGGGCGTGCGGCTCACCCAGACGGTGGTGGCCCGTGCTCCGCCGACGGCGCCCCTGCTTCCCGTGGCGGGGCGCCCGGCGACCTGAGTGGCTACCGCGGGTCCCACCCCGCGTTCACCGTCACCCGGTCCAATGCGCGCACCGTGACGTACGGGACGAAGCCGGCGGCCCGAGAGCGCGTGTACGCATCCGCGACGTGGGCGGACTGGACGGCGTAGTCGGTGGACAGCACCAGCTTGCCCGCGGCGCGCACCCGGGCGGCGTTGGCGCGATTCTCCGCGCACCAGCTCATGTCGCACGCGACGTCGTCGGACCAGTACATGTCCTCCATGCCCAGGCCGTCGATGGCGGGCAGATAGAGGGGGTCGTCGACGAGCTCCGGGGAGTTCTGCGGCACCACCTTGAAGGCCGGGTTGCGCGCCTTCGCGTACTGGCTGATGCGGGAGATGAGGGCCACCATCTTCCGCGCGAGGTCGGCGCGGTTGGTGCCCGCGGAGTTGGCGGGAATCTCCTCGTACGTCACCACCATGTCCAGGTAGCAGCCGGTGAAGCCCGCGGCGAGCGCGCGGTCCAGACGGCCCTGGACGATGGGCCACCAGCGCTCGTCCCAGTACTTCACGTACTGCTCGTCGGGCCAGCCATCCACGGGGCCCAGCTTCATGTCCGCGGGGACCTGGCTCCACTCGGGGCGGTACTCCTCGATGGCGCCAATCTCGAAGTAGGCGAGCACCTGCTTGCCCCGGGCCTTGAGCGCGGAAATCTCGGCGGCGGTGAAGTAGCCGCTCGAGCCGTCTCTCACCAGCTCGACGATGGCGAGGTCGAACTTCGAGGCGGCAATCACGTCGAGCTTGCCCTGGGGATAGTTGGTGAGCTGGTACGTGAAGCTGCTGACGCCCTCCCAGGGAACCGGCGTGCCCGCGTCCGTGGATGTGCCCGCGTCGGTGGGAGTTCCAGCGTCTGTCGAAGTGCCCGCGTCGTTGGAAGTGCCAGCGTCGTTGGGAGTGCCCGCGTCGTTGGAAGTGCCGGCGTCCGGTGCGGCGACCTGCACGCGCACCACCAGCAGGTCCAGCAGCGACGCATCCGCCGAGGACTCCGTGCGGTAGCGCAGCTTCACGGGGCCACCGGAGAAGAACCGCGCGGGGGAGGTGAGGGCCAGCGACGTCGCCGACCACTTCCACGACTGCGCGAAGGCGTTGTCGCCCACGATGACCCAGGCGCCCGTCGAGTAGTCCCAGGCCTCGAACAGCCAGCGCATCGCTGACTTCGTCGGGCCCCGGAAGTTCACGCCGATTTCAGCCGCGATGACGGTGTCCGAGCTCACGCCCGCGGGCAGCGGATAGGTGCACGTGGCGGAGCTGTTGGGGGCGAATTCGACGTACTCAGCCCAGCGGTCCTGCGTCCCAGACAGTGTCTGGGTGTGCAGGCCCTGGACGCCCTGGCCCGAGCCGATGGAGCCACGTGCGAGTTGGAGGGTGGTGCAGGTGAGGGTCTGCGCATCGGGGAGAATCGCACCGCGCCCGTCGTCGAGCGTGTCACGCGCACTGCTTCCACCACACGCGGCCAACAAGGCCAGACAGGTCCACGTCAACCACTTCACAGCGACTCGCATGCAACGTCTCCTCAGGGGTGTGGGAACGCGGCGGCCATTAACGCCGTGCGCGAGGAGTCAGCAACGCGAAGTGGCGACGAGCGCGTCGATGCGTGAAGGCTCGCGCTCTCCTGCTGGAACATTCGTTTCCGCCTGGATGACATGTGGTGCCCGGCCCGCGTCTGCGTACACTCGTCTGATGCTTCGCGCGGGTGAGGACCTGTTCCAGATGGAGGAGTTGCTATGGGTGCTGAACGCGCCCACGGGCAAGGGCATCTACGACTTCGGCTTCGACCGGTTCTTCGCCTGCCGTCGCCCGTATCAACTGCCCGACTCGCTGGATGTGGTGGCGCGCGTCGGCGTGTGGAACGACTACGCCGAGCGCTACCGCGAGCTGGCGGCGGAGGGCGTAAGGCTGGTGCACTCACCGGAGCAGCACCTGCTCGCGACGGAGCTGCCGCGCTGGTACCCCCGACTCACGGACCTCACACCGCGCAGCGTCTGGTACGACACGCGGCCGTCCGCGAAGACGGTGGAGGACATGCTCGGGTGGCCGGTCTTCGTGAAGGGCGAGCGACAGACGAGCCGCCACCGCAAGTCACTCTCCATCATCGAGGGGCCCGAGCAGTTCGAGCGCGCGATGGCGACCTATGCGACGGACCCCATCCTCCACTGGCAACGGGTGGTGTGTCGGGAGCTGCGCCCGCTGCGCCGCGTGGAGGAGGGCGCGCCGGACCGCATCCCCTCCTCATTCGAGTTCCGCACCTTCTGGTGGCGCGGTGAGCTGGTGGGGTGGGGGCCCTACTGGTGGCAGGGGTCGCCGTACACGATGAACGAGGTGGAGCAGCGCGAGGCGCTCGGCCTGGGGCGCGAGGTGGCGCGCCGGATGGACGTGCCCTTCCTCGTCGTGGACCTCGCGCAGGAGGTCTCCGGCCGCTGGATTGTCATCGAGTGCAACGACGGCCAGGAGAGCGGCTACGCCGGCATCTCACCCTTCGCGCTGTGGCGGAACATCCTGGAGTTGCAACGCGCGCGGTGAGGGGCCGAGGCGGAGGTCAGTCCCCGTTGGGGTCCCACTCGGAGATGTCCTTGTTCTTGGGCTCCGGGGGAACCGAGGGGCGCAGCGGGTTGGACGGCGGCGGCGTGGGCTTCTTCGTGGCCGCGACGGGAGCGGGTGGTG
>NZ_JABXEM010000235.1:0-18310 GCF_013372595.1 Myxococcus sp. AM011 | reverse complement strand
TCCCCCTTCCATCCAGGCGAAGATTCTCCGCCCCCCTCGCGCCATCCCGGACCGCTACATCGTCCAGTTGGAAGCGGATGAGGCCGACCAGCGTCTGGCGGGGGGCCGCGCGGCGAGAGCCTCCACGCTGGCTCGGGAGCTGACCTCCCACCTCGGTGGCGCGGAGGTCCTCCACGTCTACACACACGTGCTCGATGGCTTCGCCGTGCGGCTGACGGAAGCCCAGATGGAGAAGCTGGCCGCGGACCCTCGCGTGAAGCGCATCGAGCAGGACAGCCAGGTGCGGCTCTCCAGCGGTCAGTTCACCCAGGGCAGCGCCCCATGGCACCTGGACCTCTTGGACCGTGGCGCGGTCCTGGGCGACTACAACACCACCTACCAATACACGCATACGGGCGCCGGGGTTCACGCGTACATCATCGACAGCGGCATCCTCACCACCCATCCCGACTTCGGAGGGCGTGCGTCGTATGCCTATTCCAACATCGACGACAACGGGGACACGCTGCCGGACAACAACGACTGCAGCGGGCACGGCACCCATGTGGCCGGAATCCTCGGCGGAGCGACGTATGGAGTGGCCAAGGGCGTCACCTTGCACGCCGTGCGCGTCCTGGGTTGCAACGGTAACGGCTCCACCATTGGAGTCACCCAGGGCGTGGACTGGGTGGCCGCCAACCGCATCAACCCGGCCGTGGCCAACGTGAGCCTCGGGGGATTGTCTCCCCTGCTCTCGGAGGCGGTCGCGAGCGCCATCGCCACGGGCGTCACCTTCGTCATCGCGGCGGGCAATGGAATCGAGGACCTGGGCCCGATTGATGCGTGCGGCGTCGACCCCGCGAAAGTCCCCGCGGCCATCACCGTCAGCTCGGTCAACTCCGCCAAGAGCCGGCCATACTTCGCCAACACGGGCGGCTGCGTGGACCTCTTCGCGCCGGGCGTCGGCGTGCTCTCCACCTGGAACACGCTGGACACGGTGCGCTGCCCCAATCCGGGGACAGCGGGCGCGCCCACCTGCACGCTCGATGGCACGTCCATGGCCTCGCCCGCCGTGGCCGGCATGGCCGCCATCTTCCTCGGGTGGAACCGCAGCCCCACCGTCACGCCCGCGGTCGTCGCGGCGGCGCTGAAGGGCCACGCCCGGGCGGACGCCAGCAACGTCGGTCCAGGCTCGCCCAACCTGCTGCTGTACCACCTCCCCTTCCCCTTCATCCGGAATGAAATCATCGCGGGCCACAGCGCCAAGTGCATCGCCATCTCCACCTTCGGCGGAGCGGGCGCCGGCTCCCTGGCCATCCAGGTCCCCTGTCAGGACGTGGTCGAGCAGCGCTTCGGCTTCGTCACCGAGGCGGGCGTCGACTACACCCTCCGCACCGTGGTGAGCAGCAATGCCTCCACGCTGGAAGTGACGGGCGGCAGCATCCTCGCGCGCACCACCATCGCCCAGTATCCCTATGGCCCGTATGACAGCCAGCGCTGGCGCTTCGAGCAGGACTCCCCGGGCTTCTTCCGCATCGTCGTGCGGCACACCGGCATGTGCATGACCGTCCGCAATGGCACCACCGCGGATGGCGAGCTGCTCGTCCAGCAGCCCTGCGATGGCAGCGCGAATCAGGTCTTCCGCGTGGACCGCTTCGACCCGTCCGAGGACGACTGAAGCCTCTGCCTCGAAGGGCTTTCCAACCCCGCCCGTGATGAGTCGCCGCACGGGCGGGCCCGCGGCTTCATGACACTCAGGCGGAGGGCAGCACGCCGTTGCCCTCGTGCGCGACGGCCAGGGCCTCCGCCGTGGCGCCCTCCGCGAACAGGGACGCACCCGAGGACGGACGCACCTTGGGCGGACGACCCCGGCGCTTCGGCGCGTTGTCCTCGTGGCCCTGCTGCGCGGCCACC
Organism: Myxococcus sp. AM011; assembly: GCF_013372595.1. Lineage (NCBI taxonomy): Bacteria > Pseudomonadati > Myxococcota > Myxococcia > Myxococcales > Myxococcaceae > Myxococcus > Myxococcus sp. AM011. The sequence goes on along the minus strand of NZ_JABXEM010000235.1, from coordinate 16,417 downwards.
GGCTCCGCGGCGACACCCTCCGTCTTCGCGCCCTTGCGCACCGGACGCGGCAGGTGGATGGCCTCCAGCTTGGTGTTCAGCTCCGGGTTCTCCTCGGAGAACACCCGCGCGTACGCCAGCGCGCGCTGGCCCTTCTGCAGCAACGCGTCCTGGCTCTCGTGCAGCGACTGACGCGCGGCCTCCAGCGCCGCCTGCGCCTTCGCCACCGCGTCCGCCTTCGCCTTCACCTGCGCCGCCGCGTCCTCCAGCACCTCCCCGCTCATGTCCGGGAAGCGCACCTCCGCCAGCTCCGTGGTGAACAGCTCGAGCAGCGCACGCAGCGCCGGGGAAATAGGGTCGTTGTCGTTCGAATCGAACATGGCGGGCCTCCTGGCTCCTCGCGATGGGGAGACCATCTGCTCACGTGTTCAGTGTCAGATCAAGAGGGTACGCTGCCGGGCCGGAAAGTCGGCCCCGTCCGCGTTTTCTCCCACACATCGCCGGCTGACGCTTCGTTCAGTGCCGGTGACTCGGGTTCAATCCACGCGGACCAGGGACGCTTCGCGCAGCCCCTCGTTCGCGCCGATGTCCACCGCGAGGTAGTGCCGCCCCACGCCGTCGAACGTCTCCGGAATCGCGCCACCACCGCCGGAGATGAACGCGGGGATGCCCGCGTTGGTGAAGGAGTAGTACGAGTGGATGTGGCCGTAGAGCGTGAGGTCCACGCCCTCGCGCGCGAACTTGCCCACCAGCCCCGCCGACTCGCCCCGGTTCGCGAAGCCGCCACCGCGCAGGCCCACCGGGTCCTGCGGCGGCACGTGCATCGCCACGATGTGCGTGCCCTGCCGCGACGCCGCCAGCCACCCCTCCAACTGCTCCTCGACGATGGGGTCCAGCGTGCCGTTGCTGGAGTCCACCACCGTGAAGCGCACGCCCTGGAACACGAAGCTCTGGCTGCCGCGCCCCACCAGCGTCGTGTACTCCTCCGCGTCCTTGGAGAAGGTCTCGTGGTTGCCCAGCGTCGCGTACAGCGGAATGGGCGAGCCCGCCTCCAGGCGCTCCTGGAACTCCAGCAACTGCTCGCGCGTGCCGTTCTCCGTCAGGTCTCCAGAGAAGAGGATGAAGCGCAGCGAGTCATCCTTCGACAGCCGCGCGTAGATGTCGCCCACGCGAGGCAGCGCCTCCTGCACGTCCGCCAGCGCCGCGAAGCGGAAGGGCGCCGTGGAGTCCCACCCCGGAGGTGCCACGCGCAGCCTGGCCACCGCGCCGGGACGCAGTCCCACGCGCCACGCCTTCACGGTGGGGAGCACCTGCGGCACCGGCTCCACCGCCAGCACCTCGCCATCCTCCAGCTCCGCGAGCAGCTCCGCACCCGGCATCGCGTTGCGCACCGTGAGGACCCAGTTCGACGTCGCGTCCGCGCTCAGCGTCGCGCGCGCCGTGAACACCGGGGCGTTGCCCCACAGCATCACCTCGCCCGAGCCGACACTCCGCACCGCCGCGAGGCCGTCCTCCACCTCCAGCGACAGCCCGCCACCCTCGGCGCGGCCCACCTTCGAGTCGCGCACCGCCCGGTTCTCCGCGGGACGCAGGCATCCCGTCATCAGCAGCGCCGACAGCATGCCCATCGCACCGATGCGACTCACGACTCACCTCCCAGCGCATAGACGAGGGACAGCCGCCCGACGAGCGCGCCACCCGCCTGGAACTCCGCGGCGACGCCCCACGTCTCCGTCAGCAGCGCGCGCGTCCGGAGCCCGAAGTTGCCCACCACGCCTCCGCCCAGCCCTCGGATTCCGCCCGCGAAGCCGTCCTTGCGGTGGTCATAGAAGAGCATCGCCTCGCCCTTGAACGGCCCGCCGCCGCGCCCCAGCCACACGCCGTAGCCGAAGCTGAAGAGCAGCTGCGAGTGCAGATTCCCGTCGCTCACCGGGCCCGGGTAGCTGTAGCCCTGCAGCGCCATGCCGATGCTCGCCTCCGCGAAGGAGCCGGCCAGCGACGGACTCACCCGAGACATGGCGTAGCGGCCCCGGAAGCCCACGTCGCCGCCGACGACGGTGAAGCCCTCCGTGGGGAAGCGATGGAACAGGCCGTACAGCTCCGCGTCCAGCGACGAGCCATCCGAGCCCGCGCGATTGCGCTCCGGCTCACCCAGCAACCGGTACGCGCCGCCCAGCCGCACCTGCGTGTTGCCCTCGTCCGGGGCCAGCCGCGCAATCGCCTCCAGCTTCACCTCGTCGAAGCGGGCCAGCGCGCCCAGCGACACGAAGTGGTCATACGCGAACGAGGTGTCGCTGACGTACTGGTAGCCCATCTCGAACTCGACCGGCGGCAGCGAGGACGCGGGCACGCCCGGGTCGAACGTCGGTGACACCACCGAGTAGAGGTTGGCGATGGCGGAGATGCCGAACACGCTGAAGCCCGCCAGCGTCACCGCGTACAGCGGCGCGATGGTGCGTCGCGAGGCTCCCGTGAGCGCGATGGGAACCCCGCCCAGCGCGATGAGGCCCAGCCCCGTGCCCTCCAACGCGAACAGCCGCTTCGCGGTGTGCCCGTCTCCCGCCAGCGCCGGCGCGAGCCCGTGGAACAACAACCCCGGCACCACCGCCACCGCCGCGGGCACCACCTGGAACGAGCGCGACGAGTCCAGGAGCGCCGTCGTCGACGCGGGCACCGGAGACAGCGGGCTGCTGGGGACGCCGTGCGGCGACAGGGGCGAAGGCATGCCCATGGGCACGTCGGCCGCGCTTCCCTCGGCGGTGACCTCCGGCGACGCGGCCTCGGCGCCCACCGGCTCGCCCTCGGACCTGAACGGACCCGACGACATGGCGCGCAGCTCCGGCGCGGGAAGCGGCGACTGCATTCCCAGGTCGGGCATCGGCAGGGAGTCATCCGGCGCCCGGGGTCGCCGGGGCGCCCCCACCGTGGCGCGACCTGGCAGGTCCCTCGGGATATCCGAGCCACCCAACTGAGGGCTCCTCGCCAGCAGCTCGAAGGCGGACAACGGCTCCGGGTCCTGGGCCAGGGCCCGGCCAGGAAGGACGAGGAACGCTCCCACCAGCGCCAGGGCGAGAGGCCTCGAGCGGGGGGATTGCGCGGACAGCATCGGCTTCGCCTCGTTTCTCCGGAGAGGGCCACGCCGCCCTCATCCGCCGGCCCGGGGCCGTGCCGGCCTACATAACCGCGCTCCGGCCTCCCGCAGCGTGGTCCTCCGTGAAGAAATGTGAAGTGAGCTGACAGTCACACCCCTGTTTCAATCCAACCCACTGGAATCACTGGGCAACTCCACGACATTGCCCCGGACCCCGGATTATCCAGCCCCTCGACGAATCATTCTGAGAAGCCGTGGCCCTCAGTCCGAGAACGACCCACCCGCCGGGAGTCCGGGACGAAAGCGGGTCCTGGCGCGTGGATCACCCAGCCGAGGAGTGCCGGAGCCCGCTCGGAGCGGCGGATCTCACCACCGTCACCGAAAACTTCGCGTGCGACGCGAGCCCGTTCCGGGACTTTCAGAAGAACAGGAGTATGCTCAATCTTTCACAACGTCCTGACCTGGCCTTGTAATCGTGGCGGATCCGACTCCCCAGCACTTCGGCAAATACGTCCTTCTTTCGAAGATTGCCGCGGGAGGCATGGCCGTCACCTACCGCGCCCGGATGACCGGGGCCGCGGGCGTCACGAAGCCCTGCGTCATCAAGCAGATCCTCCCCCACTTCGTGGACGAGGCGGACTTCGTCGAGATGTTCATCGGCGAGGCGCGGCTGGTGGCCAGCATGAGCCACAGCAACATCGCCCAGGTCTTCGACTTCGGCGAGGTGGACGGCCAGTACTTCATCGCCATGGAGCTGGTGCAGGGCCAGCCGCTCTCCAAGGTGCTTCGCCGGGCGGCGCGCGCGGGCATGGCGTGCTTCCCCGAGGCCCTGGCGCTGCACGTGGCGAGCAAGCTGTGTGACGGCCTGGACTACGCGCACCGGCACGTGGGCGAGGACGGCGTGGAGATGGGCCTGGTGCACCGGGACGTCTCTCCGGACAACGTCCTCATCTCGTACGAAGGCGAAATCAAGGTCATCGACTTCGGCATCGCCAAGGCCACCAGCGCGGTGGAGGCGAAGACGTCGCCGGGCACGCTCAAGGGCAAGTACCCGTACTTCTCCCCGGAGCAGGCGCGGGGCCGACAGGACCTGGACTCCCGCACGGACGTGTACGCGGCGGGCGTGGTCCTCTACGAGATGGTGTGCGGCAAGCGTCCCTATGAGGGCGAGTTCGTCACCGTGTTGCCGCGCATCCTCACCGGCGACTGCCTGCCACCGTCGGCGCACAACCCGGCGGTGAGCCCGGACCTCGAGACGGTCATCTCCCATGCGATGGCCATGGAGCGCGAGTCGCGCTACCAGACGGCGAAGGAGCTGAGCGAGTCGCTGGTGGAGTTGCTCTACCGCGACAACCCGCGCTTCACGCCCGCGCTGCTGTCGCAGTTGATGGCCTACCTCTTCGCCGAGGAGCTGATGGCGGAGGGCCGCAAGGCGGAGGTGTCGCCCGCGTTCAAGGAGCAGATTTCGCTGTGGCAGCTGGGCACGGTGGAGCCCTCGGCGGGCCGCGCGAGGCCCCTGTCCTCCAGCAGCGGCTCGGTCAGCAGCAACCCGCGCGCCTCCAGTCCGGGCATGCGCTCCAAGCCGGGCAGCGACAGCGGCGCCAGGCCCCCGAGCGACGGCGCGCGAAAGTCCCCCGGCAGCAGTCCGGGGATGCGCAAGGTGACGAGCTCGGGCAGCATCCGCCGCGCGACGAACACCGGCATCCCGCGTTCGGAGGGTGGCGCCGGCCGCAGACCCGTGACGAGCGAGCGCCCGGGGCCGCCGGTGCCGGAGCTGCCGGACGAGCCGGACACGGACTCGGCGGACATCCTCAAGACCTTCATTCCCACCGTCGTGCCCGCCGCGCTGGCCCCCCTGGCCGCGCCGCTGGACACGCCCGTGGAGACTCCCGCCGTCACCGGCCAGTCCATGGCCACGCAGCCCGCGGGCGTCTCCAGCGCGGGCCGGACGTACACCGGCACGGGCTACCGCACCGCGGCGGACGAAGCACGGGAGCTGTTGGCGAAGGAAGAAGCCGAGCGCATCGCGAAGCAGCAGAAGGCCATGAAGACGATGACCATCTACGTCTTCGGCGCGGCCATCGTCATGCTGTTCATCGCGCTCTTCTACAACTTCGTCATCAAGTCGGACTCGCCCGAATCGGCGTCGAACGCCGGCACGCTGTGGCTCGCCTCCAAGCCCTCGGGCGCCAAGGTGAAGCTCAACGGCCGCGACGTCCCCGGCAAGACACCCCTCATGGTGGAGGGCGTGCTCGTGGGCGAGGCCAACACCCTGGTGCTCACCCTGCCGGGCCACCTCGCCTGGACGCGGCGCTTCACTCCCACGTCCATGATGATGGAGCCGATGAACGCGGAGCTTCAGCCCCTCGTCACGACCCCGGAGCCTCCGCCCGTCGTCGAGAAACCCGCCGAGAATCCCGTCGCCGAGAAGCCCGTGGAGGCAGCGCTTCAGCCCGTCGCCATGGCGGCGCCGCTGGACGACGGCGGCACTCCGGCGACGGCCGACTCGGGTGTGGCGATGGTGGCGGGCACGAAGGCCATCGACGACGATGACGCTCCGCAGCCGCTCGTGGCCAAAGGGGAGAAGAGCCAGGCCGAGCGCGAGCTGAACGAGGTGGACTACCCCACGCGACTGCTGGTGCTGCGGCCCATGTTCAACGCCGCGCCCATCCCCGAGTACGCGACGGCCACCATCGACCTGAATCCGGCCGTGTCCTATTCGGTGTGGACGCAGGGCTCCGCGTCCCTGGCCGAGGGCCGGGGCACCGCCTCCGGGACACTGGTCTACTTCGCCGAAGGTGACGGTCCCGTGGATGGCAGCTTCGGACTCCTGAGCGCGTCCACGCGCACCATCAAGAACGCGCGGAAGCTGTACGTGTTCGCGGTGGACGACAACGGGCCGGAGGACAACAGCGGCAGCATCCGCGTCGTCGTCCGGCAGTCCGCCTACGTGCCGCCGCGCGCGCTCACCTTCGAGGCGAAGGAGCACTCGGTGCAGCTCAAGCCCGAGCACCAGGTGGTGCTGCGCGGCCTCAACCCGCGTTCGACGTACCTGTTCACCGTGCGCGACGACTTCGCGGAGCTGCGCTCCGGCGCCAACGGCCGCGTGCGGCAGGTGCTCTGCATCGAGCGCGGCACGTCGCCGTCCTCCGTCCGCGCCACGCACCGCGTGCTGGAGACGGGCAAGCGCTACCAGGTCACCGACACCGAGGACCTGCGCTGCTTCTTCCCGGACTCGAAGCGGAGCGACAACCAGGGCGCGCTCGAGGTGGACGTCGTGGATGCCACCTCCCTGTCGCGGAAGGACCGGGCCGCGGCCATGCGGGGCTCTCGCCGCTCGGAGCGCTGAGGGACTCGCGCCGCGAGCAGCCTGGCGGACAGGCCCTCCGTCCTCCTCCCGCTTCACGAGCCTGCGCGGGAGCCATGCCTGGAACGCCCGGCCCCGCGCGCTTCATCAGGCCCTCGCGGTGGCTACCTTCATCACAGGGAGTCGAAGGCGCGAGGTGATGAGAGCTTCCCGCCGTAAGGGCTATCGGGGGCCGCGAACGCGTTGGCCCGGCTCGACAAGACGGGAAAGGCACGTGGGCGCGGAGCCGAGGAGGGCACCGGGCCCACGAGTCTATCCAGCGTCCTCTCGCGCACGCATCAGCGCCGCCAGCTCGGTGTCCCCCGCGAAGGGGCTGTGCTCCAGGGCCGCCATGACGGCCTCGCGGTCCGCCTCGCCCTTGTTCTGGCTGAGCTTGAACTTGCCCTCCAACCGCGTCACCCGCAGCTCGAAGGCGACGATGCCGCCCACCAGCCGATCCACATACTCCTGGGACTGCTCCAGGGTCCACGGCCGCTCGTTGCCCGCCTCGTAGCGCGCGGCGGTGTCGCGCAGGATGCGCAGCACCTCGTCCCCCGCGTCGATGACCTGGGGCCGGCCATACACATGCACCGTGGCGTAGTTCCACGTGGGGACCTGGGGCGCCGTCGCGTACCAGGTGGGTGACACATAGGCGTGCGGCCCCTGGAAGATGACCAGCACATCCCGCTCCGCGGAGAAGGCGCGCCACTGGGGATTGGGCAGCGCCATGTGCGCGAGCAGCCGGAGCGCTCCCGACGCGTCCTGTTCCACGAGGAAGGGCAGGTGCGTGGCGAAGGGGGCGCCGTCCTCGCCCACCGTCACCAGCGTGGCGAAGGCATGACGCGTCATCAACTCCAGCAGGCGCCGCGCGTCCCGTTCCTCGAAGTGGCGAGGGATGTACATATCCCCTGCGTCCCTCGGGTCGCCCGCACGGGTCAACGGGGTGCTTAAGAACTCCGCAAGGTTTGCCCCCTAGCTTGAAGGCTGGGCGCGGGACAGGGCCGGCCACGCGCTCCGAAGTGACTCTCGGGGAGTACACATCCATGAAGCTCAAGGCAGGTTTGCTGGCAACGGCGCTGTTTGGAGTGGGCTGTGGCGCGGAGAAGGACGCGGGCATCACCGAGCAGCAGTCCCAGCTCGCGGTGGCATCGGCCGTGGGAGAGGCGCAGTCCGCGGACGTTCCGCTCGGCGCGCGCTTCCTGGAGGGACTCCTGATTGAGGTCCGGCGCTGGGAGCACGAGGGCTACCAGTGCGACGCCGAGCCGGAGACCGCGAAGGTGGAGGTCTGCGGTCAGAGCCTCCCCTCGGAGCTGCACCTGTCCTGGACGGACTGCCAGGCGCGCACCCGGGGCCGCGGGGGCTGCGGTTGGGACCGTCCCCAGCCGCCTCCTCCCGACAGCGGGACGCCGACGTCGCAGCCCACTGAGGGAGAGGGCCCGCGCGGGGAACGCGCCGACGTGGTGTCGTCCGGCTCGGTGGACGTGGTGACGGCCATCGCCCCCGTGGAGGAGTGCGCGGAGAACGCGCCGCTGCGCTTCGAGCAGCAGTCCACGCATGACATCACCCACACGGCGACGGATGGCCAGAGCGCGAAGATGACGGGCAGCATCGCCTCTGTCTCCGTGCGCGTGCCTGGAGCCCAGACGCTCAGTCGCACCGTCGACTTCGACACGACGCGCACGAACCTGGATGCCCAGGGCACGGTGGTGGACAGCGTCCACCTCACGGGCACGCTGGAGGAGACGTTCGACCCGGAGGCCGCCGAGCCCACGAGGACGAGCCACGGCACGCTCACCGCGACACTCGCGGATGGCAGTGTCTCCACCGTCACCCAGTTCGGCATCGTGCGGGTGCCGCCCTCCGTGTGCGCGTGGCCCATCGCCGGCTCGCAACAGCGCACGCTGGCGGATGGCACCACGCACACGCTGGTCTTCGGCCCGGAGTGCGGACAGGCCACGCTCGACGGTGAGGCCCTCGCCCTGCCCTCGCGGCCGATGGGCCCCGGTGGCGGAGGCTTCGGCGGCAAGCGCCCCGGTGGTGGCCCTCCGCCGCGTGGCGGCCCGGGGGGTGGTGGCGGCGGTCGCTGACGAGCTGAATCACAATCCCTGAAACGACACGGGGCGCGGTGCCTGGATTGGCGCCGCGCCCCGTCGACGTCATCGGCCACCGAGCCCGTGGGCCCGGTGGACTCACTGACTCAGATGTCCAGGTTCTGCACGTCCAGCGCGTTGCGCTCGATGAACTCGCGGCGCGGCTCCACCGCCTCGCCCATCAGCAGCGAGAAGATTTCGTCGCTCTCCACCGCGTCCTCCACCCGCACCTGGAGCAGCGTGCGCGTGAGCGGATTCATCGTCGTGTCCCAGAGCTGCTCCGGGTTCATCTCGCCCAGACCCTTGTAGCGCTGCATCCCCAGGCCCTTCTGCGCGTCCTTGCGCAGCGCCGCGTGGACCTCCTGCACGGAGAACGCCGTCACGTGCCCTGCGTCCACCTTCACCCGGTAGGGCGCGTCACCCAGCGCCTTGAAGGAATCCCGCAGCGACACCAGCTCCTGGTACTCCGGAGACGACAGGAAGGTGTGGTCGAACACCGTCGCCCGCATCGCGCCATTCACGTCCGTGCGGAACACCAGCCGCTTCGTCTGGTGCTCGGAGTCCGTCTCCACCTCGTGCTTCACCCGGCCCAGCACGTCCGGCATGCGCCGCTCGAATTCGGAGAGCGCGCCCTTCACCGCCTCCGCCAGCGCCGCGTCGTCCGCCAGCATCTCCGCCGTCAACCGCGCGCCCTGCACCACCGCGTCCACCACCCGCGCGTCGCGCCGCTTCGCCTGCTTCTCCAGCCGCTCCTCGTAGGTAATCACCTTCTCCAGGAGGGCCTTCAAGTCCGCGCCACCCACCTCGCCCGCGGGCGTCAGCACGCGACCGTGCTCCGTGGCGATGTTCAGCAGGTACTCGTCCAGCGCGCGCTGGTCCTTGACGTACTTGTCCTTCTTGTTGCGCGTGACTTTGTAGAGCGGCGGCTGCGCGATGTAGAGGTAGCCCTTCTGCAAGAGCTCCGGCATCTGCCGGAAGAAGAACGTGAGCAGCAGCGTGCGGATGTGGCTGCCGTCCACGTCTGCGTCCGTCATCAGGATGATGCGGTGGTAGCGCGCCTTCTCCGGGTTGTAGTCCTCCGGACCGATGCCCGTGCCCAGCGCGGTGATGAGCGTGACGATTTCGGCGCTCGTCAGCATCTTCTCGAAGCGCGCCTTCTCCACGTTCAGGATCTTGCCGCGCAAGGGGAGGATGGCCTGGTTGCGCCTGTCGCGTCCCTGCTTCGCGGAGCCACCTGCGGAGTCACCCTCGACGATGTACAGCTCGCTCTCGTGCGGGTCCCGGCTCTGGCAGTCCGCCAGCTTTCCAGGAAGCCCACCACCGTCCAGCACGCCCTTGCGGCGCACCGTCTCACGCGCCTTGCGCGCGGCGAGTCGGGCCCGACACGCGTCGCCAATCTTCGCGACGATCTTCTTGCCGATGAGCGGCGTCTCCTCGAGGAAGGTGCCGAGCATCTCGTTCACCATCTGCTCGACCAGCCCCTTCACCTCGCTGTTGCCCAGCTTCGTCTTCGTCTGGCCCTCGAACTGGGGGTTGGACACCTTCACGGAGATGACGGCGGACAGGCCCTCGCGAGCGTCCTCGCCCGTGGGCGTCTCCTTGAGGTCCTTCCAGATGCCGCTCTTCTCCGCGTAGCTGTTGAGCGTGCGCGTCAGGCCCGCCTTGAAGCCGGACAGGTGGCTGCCGCCGTCCTGGGTGTTGATGTTGTTGGCGAAGGTGAAGACGCGCTCGTCGTAGCCGTCGTTCCACTGCAGGGCCAGGTCGAGCGCCACGCCGTCCTTCTCCCCCGAGAAGGAGATGGGCTTGTCGTGGAGCACCTGCTTCGACTTGTTGAGGTACTCCACGAACGAGGAGATGCCTCCGTCGAACTTGAAGTCATGCTCCTTGTTCGTGCGCTCGTCGCGGATGGTGATGTGCAGCCCCGCGTTGAGGAACGCCAGCTCGCGCAGGCGCTGGCTGAGCGTGTCGAAGTTGAAGTCCACCGTCTCCATCACGGTGTTGTCCGGCTTGAACGCCACCGTCGTCCCGCGCTTGTCGGTGGTGCCGACCTCCTGCGGGTGCGAGTTGGGGACGCCCCGGGCGTAGGACTGCTCGTACACCTTGCCGGCGCGCTGGACGCGGACCTTGAACCACTCCGACAGGAAGTTCACGCAGGTGACGCCCACGCCGTGCAAGCCGCCGGAGACCTTGTAGGCCCCGTTGCCGAACTTGCTGCCGGCGTGCAGCTCCGTGAGGACGACCTCGAGCGTGTCCTTGCCCTTGAACTTGGGGTCCGGGTGCGGACCGACGGGGATGCCACGCCCGTTGTCATAGACGCTCAGCGAGCCGTCCACGTGGATGATGACCTCGATGTCCGTGCAGTGGCCCGCGAGCGCCTCGTCCACGGCGTTGTCGACGACCTCGTAGACGAGCTTGTGGAGCCCGTAGGTCATCGTGTCGCCGATGTACATGCCGGGGCGCTTGCGGACTGCTTCCAGGCCCTCGAGCTTGGTGATGCTATCGGTCCCATACTCCATGGGCAGGGGAGCGACCGAGGCACCGGTAGCGGGGGTCTTTTCCATGTGATGCTGTCCTTGGAAAAAGGAGCCTTGCAACAGGGCCGTGCCTACCATCTCGAGGCACACTGAACAAGAGTAACGAGCCCGCGCAAAGCTGCGTAAATATTCGTGAAAATCGCTTGGCAGCCCCTCGGGGAGGCGGCCTCCGGAAACCGGGGGGTCAGGCGTCGAATCGCGACGGTGGGAGGCGGTCCTCCAGCGCCGAGATCAGCTCTTCGAAAACAGCCTTGCGGGCGAAGAGATGCCGGGTGACGAGCACCCTTCCCTCCTCCTTCAAGAACAAACCGAGCACGTTCCCCCTCTTGCCGAGCCGGCGCACGGAATCAATCTGTCCCCAGTGCAGCTCCAGCTCCCGGGAGCTGAAGGGGCGGGCCACGCGGACACCCCGCGTGTCCAATGAGATGCCCCAGCCGGCGCGAGGTCGCAGACGGTGGATGGCCACGAGGAAGGCGAACATCAGGCCCGCCGTCACACCCGCGCGGGCCATCTCCTGGATGCCCCCGCCGTCCCGGGCGCTGGCCAGGGCCCAGGCGGTCAGCACCGCCAGGACACAGGCGCCCAGGAAGAGGCTGATTCGAGTGGCGCGAGGGTCGAAGGCGTAGAAGCGCGGGCTCGTCATGAGTGCCCGCGCACCCTAGCCGTCCTGGCGGGCTCGCGCGCGGTTTTGAGCACGCGGTTGTTCGCCGTCCGGCGTGGGCCGCCTACGCTCTACCCGCCCCATGACCGATGCCGAACTGAACGACCGATTGCGCGCCAACGTCATCGCCTTCAAGCACCTCCAGCGCGAGCGTGGCCTGCTGCGCCATGGAGGCGCTCCGGGGGTGGACGCCTTCGCCCTGCCCGGCCACCCCGGAGAGGTCCACTTCCAGCAGGCGTACTTCACGACACCCCAGGCGCTCGCCGAGGGACTCCCGGCCCTGGAGGCCTTCTACCGGGGCCTGGGCATCCCCTCCTGGCGCGTGGCGGTGCTGCCCGGGGACGACGAGGGCTCCCGGGTGCTGGGCGCCGCCGGGTACCGCCCCGACTCGCGAATCCCGGCCATGGGCATGGCCCTGGCGGACGCGCCCGACCAGCCCCCCACCTTCCCCCTGGTGGAGACGCCGGAGCAGGACGAGATGGTGGACCTCAACATCCGCGTCTGGGGGAAGTGGGACGAAATCCTCACGGTGTGGAAACAGCCGCCCCTCTTGCCCGTGCGCACGCTGGTGGCGCGCGAGGAGGGCAAGGCCCTGGCGTGCGGCTTCTCGCTGGACGTGGGGGACACCGCGGGCGTGTACATGGTCGTCACGCTGCCGGAGGCGCGGGGACGGGGGCTGGCCGCGGAGGTGATGCGCGGGCTGCTCACGGGCGCCCGGGAGCGGGGCCTCGCGGCCTCCGTGCTCCAGGCCACCGAGCAGGGCCGGAGCGTGTACCGCAAGCTGGGCTACCGCGAGCTGGGGGACTGGGTGAACTGGATGCGGCGCGTCGACTGACGAAGGCGCCGGGTCAGCGCAGCGCTTCCAGCTCCTCCAGCACGGCGAGCACCTGTCCGGGCTGCCGGGCCCCGTCGAGCCGCGCCGCCAGCCCGCGCGCCGCCAGCCGGGCCACGTGGGCCATGCGCGTCAGCCTCACACGGCCGCGCTCGCCGTCCACCGCCGCCACCACCAGGCGCAGCGGCCGGCCGTCCGGGGTGTCCACGTGGAGGCCCTTCGCCAGCGTCACCAGCGCGGCCACCGGCGCCGCGCCCTGGAGGAAGACGTGGGGCACGGCCACCTCGCCGCCCACCGCGCACGAGGACTCTTCATCCCGCTGGCGCAGTCGCTCCGCCAGTCGTGCCGCGTCCCAGCCGGGCAGCGCCGCGGCCAGCCTCCCCGCCACCACGTCCAGCACATCCTCCCAGCCGCCACAGGAGAGCTGGAGCACCACCCGCTCCGGCGTCAGCAGCGGCGCCAGCGCCGGCACCGCCGCGTCGGACAGGCCGCCCCTCACGGGGAACTCCGCGTCCAGGAAGTCGCGCACCCGGGCCAGTTGCGTCCCCGACAGGCGCCGCCGCGCCAGCTCCAGGAAGAGCGTCCCGGCGCCCGGCACGTCCTCCAGGTACTCGGACACGTACGGGCTCATCCGGTTCGCCACGTCCATCAGCAGCGCGGGCGGCACGTCCAGCTCGCGAGCAATCGCCGTCAGTCGCTCCGCCGTGGGCGGCGCGTCCACGCCGTGCTCCACCCGACTGAGGTACGCGCTCGAAACGCCGATGCGGCGGGCCATGTCCCTCAAGGACAGGCCCGCGTCCACTCGAAGCAGTCGCAGCGTCGCGCCCAGGTGCATGGGGCTCAGCTCCTCGAAGCCACCGCGGGAGCGGCGGCCTGGGACTCGACGGCGGCCTCCACCACGGGCTCCGACTCGTGCACCACCAGCAGCGAGCCCGGCGCGTCGCGGACGATGCGCTCTCGCTGCAGACCGAACACCCGGTCCTCCAGGCCCCACGGCGCGCCCACGCCCACCACCACCAGGTCGTGGCCCCCGTTGCGGGCCTCCTCCAGCGCGGCCTCCTCCGGCGACGCGTGCTGGACCACCTTCAGCCGCACGCCCGAGCCCTCCGCCGCCGGGAACAGCTCGTCCACCTGCGCGCGCGCGCCGTTGCTCTCACTCGACGTCACGTGCAGCACCGTGATTTCCGCGCCGGACTGCCGCATCAGCCGCCGCGCCAGCTTCAGCGCCGCGCGGTCATGTCGGCTGCCGATGAAGGGCACCAGCACGCGCTTGATGTCCGACAGGCCCCGGTCCACCAGCACCGCCACGGTGCCGGACGCGGCCTGCATCACCTCGTGCACCGTGCCGCCCAGCACCGTCTGGCTGAACAGCGGCTTGTGCCAGCCCAACAGCACCAGGTCCGCGTGCTTCGCCTCCGCCGTGCGGCAGATGTCCTGCGCGGGTTCCGTCGACACGAAGGACAGGGGCCTCACCGCCAGCCCCAGGCTCTTCGCCCGGCCCAGCAGCGGCGCGAGCGCGCCCTCCCCCTCCGTCTCGTGCTCCAAGGCGCGCGACTCCGACTCCGTGCGCAGCGACACGCGCTCCGGATGCACCAGGTGCAGCGCGTGCAACTGCGCGCCCTCTCCCCCGGACAGGGCCTTGGCGAGGCTGGCCATGCCGGGGCCCGCCTGCTGGTGGGAGACGCACATCAACACCGTGTAGGGCGTCGAGCCGGGAGCGGCGGGGGGCTCCACCTCCAGCCTGTCCCGGGCCAGCTCCTCCGTCGGATAGAACAACTGCAAGAGCGGCGTGGTCATGAACGTCGTCACCAGCGCCATCAGCACCATCATCGTGAAGAGCGTGGGCGAGATGACGCCCAGGTCCAGGCCCAGGTTGAGGACGATGAGCTCCATCAGGCCGCGCGTGTTCATCAGGATGCCGATGGCACCCGCCTCGCGCCACCGCATGCCCGTCAGCCGCGCCGCCACCGCGCTGCCGCCAAACTTGCCCAGGCAGGCCAGCAGGATGATGGCGCCACACGCCAGCCACGCCTCGGGGGTGTTGAGCAGGCCAATCTGGGTGCGCAGGCCGCTGAAGGCGAAGAAGATGGGCAACAGCAGCACCACCGCCACGTCCTCCAGCTTCTCCGAGAGCGCCTCCGCCAGCCCGCCCTCCTTGGGGATGACGGCGCCGAAGAGGAAGGCCCCGAAGAGGGCGTGGATGCCGATGAGCTCCGTGGCCCACGCGGACGCCAGCAGCAGGAGCAGCGTGCCCGCCACCACGTTCTGCGTCAGGCCCTCGCGGCTGGCCACCCGGGCGCCCAGGCGCGCGAGGAAGGGCCGCACCGCCAGCAGCATGAAGGCGATGTAGCCCACGGCGAACGCCGTGGTGAGCCCCGCCTGCGCCAGGTTCGAGGCGCGGACGATGGACACCACGAAGGCCAGCAGGCACCACGCCGTGACGTCGTCCACCGCCGCGCAGGTAATCGCGATGGCGCCGATGCGCGACTGCAGGAGGCCGCGCTCGGTGAGGATGCGCGCGAGCACCGGGAAGGCGGTGATGCTCATCGCCACGCCCATGAAGAGCACGAACGACGAGAAGGGCACGCTCGGGTCCGAGAAGTCCTTGTACAGCCACAGCGCCGCCGCCACCGCGCCCAGCGCGAAGGGCACGACGATGCTGGTGTGGCTGATGGCCACCGACGCGTGGCCTCGGCCCTTGAGGAGCTTGGGGTCCAGCTCCAGGCCAATCAGGAACATGAACAGCACCAGGCCCACCTGGCTGAGCATCTTCAGCACGGGCAGCGAGTCGGTGGGGAACAGCGCGTTCATCAAATCCGGCGCCAGCCACCCGAGCAGCGAGGGGCCCAGGACGATGCCCGCCACCACCTCCGCGATGACCAGCGGCTGACCCAACCAGCGCGTTCCACGCCCAATCAGCCTCGACACGCCGATGATGACGATGAGCTGCATCATGAGCAGCGTGAGCGCGTTGGTGTGCATCCTACCTCCGTCGAAGCTTGCGTGTTAAGTGGGCACTTACCAGCCCCCCTCGCGGAGCGTCAAACGGGCATTGCGCTCGGCTGCCCTGGGCACCCCGGCGTGTCGGAGAGCGGGCAGACGCCGCGAGCGCTTCAAGCGGCCTGGTGCTTGCGCACGGCGTCCAGCAGGGTGTCCACGTCCACGGGCTTGCGCAGGTGTCCGCACGCGCCGATTTCCTCCGCGACCTGGCGGGCGTTGGCGGACGCGGAGAAGACGAGCACGGGGATGTCACGCCACGCGGGCACCTGGCGCATGGCGCGCGCGAAGCCGGCGCCATCCAGCACGGGCATCATCATGTCGAGCAGCACCAGGATGGGGAGCTCGCGGGTGGTGCCGAGCACGTCCAGCGCGTGCTTTCCGTTGCTGGCGCCCATCACCTCGTAGCCCGCGTCGCGCAGGACTTCCTCCAGCGCCTCGCGCAGGTCCGCGTCGTCATCCACCACCAGCAACGGCCCAGTCACTCACTCGCCTCCTTGTCTCGACCCCGACACACGCCAGCCGCGAGCTGACGGTCCACACCCAGAAGGCCCCGTGCGACATGCCACACCCGGACTTCCCGCTGGCGCGGAGACTAGCGCGCGCTCCCGACGCTGGCGTCATTCCTCTCTCGTGAAACGGCCGCTCCGTCCCACGTCCGTGCGCCCCCGGCCACGAGGTGTTGAGCATTGGCCAATATGAGGCTCGGCGCTGGATTGCATCTCCGGATTCCGGGGAGCGCCGGGTGGATTGAGACTCGTAATGTCTCAGGCTCGGTGATTTCGAGCGGAGCGACGGAGGAGGCGAGCGCTCTTGCTGGTGCTCGCGTCACCGTGGAGAGGCTCCAGCCCCCGCCGCCCCCACATGCCCTGGAGTCACCCCCGGCC
>NZ_JABXEM010000234.1:0-18317 GCF_013372595.1 Myxococcus sp. AM011 | reverse complement strand
GGCGGGTGCCCCATGTCCCCCGCGCCGTAGGCGCCCGGGGGGCCGTGGCCGTCAACCGGGGGAGGACCGCGCAGGGCAATCACGCCGAACCCGCCCGCGAGCAGCGCGCCCGCGACGCTCAGGGCCAGCACCCAGCCGGAGCGCCCGCTCGGAGGCGGTGCATAGGGCGAGGCCGCGTGCGCCGTCTTGTCGAACCCGTCCCTCGCGGCGGGGCGCTGTGGAAGCTCGGGCATGCCCGGCGCGGGCTGCGTCAGGGGGATGGGGGCCACGCGGCCGGTGTTGTAGAGGCCCGCGTCAATGGGCGGTGTCGGCACCGAGGCACCGCGCAGCATCGTGTCCTCGGTGCCGTCGCCGTAGATCATGGTGCCCGGCGAGGTCGTCTCCGGCGTACCCGGCTTCACCACGGGGCTGACGCCGCTGATGGCGGGCCGGCCGGACATCGTGGGCAGCGCGTTGCTCAGGTCCGCGGCGAACGCCTCCATCGTGGTGTAGCGCTCCACGCGCTTCTTCGCCGTGGCCTTCTGGATGACCGCGTCGAGCGCGGGCATGTCCAGATCCCCCACCACGTCCACCAGCCGGGGAACGGCCTGGTGCACCTGCTTCTGCATGATGTCCGCGAGGCTCGTCCCGTCGAATGGCTGCACTCCGGTGAGCAGCTCGAAGAGCACCACGCCCACCGCGTAGATGTCCGCGCGCGCGTCCACGTCCTGTCCCATGGCCTGCTCGGGGGACATGTACCGCGGCGTGCCGGCCACCGCGCCCTGCGCCGTCAGCCGGGTGGCTCCGTCGGCGATGCGGGCGATGCCGAAGTCCAGCACCTTCACGTGCCAGCCGCGCATGCCCTGCCGGACCATCACGTTCTCCGGCTTCAAGTCCCGGTGCACCACCCCGCGCGCGTGCGCATACGCCAGCACGTCCGCGACCTGGAGGATGATGTCCCCGGCCTCATGCAGGCTCAGCCGGCCCACGTTCGTCAGCAGGCGCTTGAGGTCATCGCCCTCCACGTACTCCATGGAGATGTAGAGGCTGCCCTCTTCATCCTGCCCGAAGTCGTGCAGCGTCACCGCGTTGGGGTGGCCCACGCGCGCGTAGCTCTTCGCCTCGTTGAGGAAGCGCCGCGCGACGTCGGGGTCCAACGACAGGTTGCTGTTGAGGAACTTCATCGCGACCTGCTGACCGATGCCCACCTGCTCCGCCAGGTACACGGAGCCCATGCCGCCCTGGCCCAGGCGCTTGATGACGCGGTAGCGGCCCGCCACCGTGCGGCCCAGCATCCGGTCCACCTGAGGGGCGACCTTCAGCAGCTCGGTGCTGCCACAGCCCGGGCAGGAACCGGCCCAGGTGTCGTGCTCCTTCTCGCACCGCTGACAGATGAAGAGGGCCATCCAAGTCCTTCCTGACCGTGAGGTGGGGGCGACGTCAGCGGGACGGGGGCGCGGCGTAGCGCTGGAAGAGCAGGCGCTCCAGCTCCCGCGCGCCGTCCTCCTTCGACGTGCGCTGCGCCACCGCCGCGCGAAGCAGATCCGTGCGCGGGTCCTCCGGCAGCTCCGCCTCCATCACCGACAGCGCACCACTCAAGTCACCGGCCCGCTGGAGCGCCGCAGCGCGCCACACCCGGTACTCCGTCACGCCCGGCGCCGCCGTGGCCGCCTTGGCGAACAGCCCCTCCGCGCCCTTGGAGTCGTTGCCCCGCAGCGCGGCCAGCCCGTCCAGGAACAGGCCCTGCGCGGGGGCCTGGGGCGCCGCCTCTCCGGTGTCCTTCGCCAGGTCCAACAGCTCGCGTCCGGCGCGCAACCGCTCCGTCTCCAGCGCCTCGCCCTTCAGCGCGCGCTGGTGCACGTCCTCGGCGGCGGCGCGGCTCGCGGTGCTCAGGCGCGTGCCCATCTCCGCCAGGTCCGTGCCCAGATAGCCCTCCGTCACCAACGTGCGCAGCTTCTCGCCAGCGCTCCCAGCGCCCAAGAGCGTGCCGGCCTCCAGCGCCTCGAAGAAGTCGGACTTCAGCTCCACGTGCCGCGCCGTCAGGTCCGCGGGCACCTGGTTCTTCTTCTTCTTGCGCGCGGCCTTGAGCTGACGCTCGCACAGGTCCAGCTCGCCCTTCGCCTTGGGGCGCTCCTGGATGTCCGGCGCGCTCTTCAACCAGGCGCGATACGCGGCGCACGCGCCCGCCGTCTCCTTGGCGCCCATGCGCGCGCGCCCCAGACCCAGGTAGGCCGGCAGCAGCGTGGCGTTCGCCCGCGTGGCCTGGAGGAACACGCGTGAGGCGTCCGCGTACTTGCGCTTGTTGTAGAGCTTCGTGCCCTCGGCGACGAGCGCGTCCGCGTTGCCCACGGAGGGCCCCACGAGCGGCTCCGCCCCGGCCGCGCCGCACACCAGGAGCGCACACGTCAGCAGCAGTCGACGCGACTCAGAACGCATAACCCACCCCTCCACGGAAGTTGCTCGTCCCCGCGATTTTGCTCAGCAGCGAGAAGCCCCGCTGGTACGCGACGGAGGCATACAGCCCCTCGTAGACGAAGATGCGCGCGGTGGCCTGTCCGGACGCGTGCAGGTCCAACGCGTAGAGGCCGTCCTCGAAGCGGGGCGAGTCGCCGGAGCCATCGTCCTCCTCCTTCGCCAGCGCGCCCTTCACGTCGAGCCCCGCTTGAATCGCGAAGGACACCGGCCCCAGCACGTAGCGCAGTTGCGGCTGCAGCGCGCGCAGCGACAGCATCTGGACCTTGGCGCTGACCTGCGTGAGCCCGGCCACGTTCGGGTTCTGCACGTCCTGCGGCACGTTGACGCCCATCGTCCACACGTCACCGGTGGAGTACCAGGTGGCGCCCACCAGCATGACGCCGAAGTACTGGCCATACCGTCCGTACTCCAGCCCCAGCCCTCGCAGCCTGCGCGAGCCCGGAGCACGCACGCCGTTGCCGCGCACGTCGCTCAGCCCGCCCTCCGTCTTCACTGGCTGCGCGGTGAGCGTGTCGGACGTGAGGCTGGTGAACTCGTAGGCCGCCTCCAGGTAGCTCTGCCGCGCCATGGTGGCCTCCTGCCGCCGCTTCATGGCCAGCTTGAAGGCCTGCATCGACGTGGGCTTCAGTTCCTGTTCCAGCGTGTACGTCGCGCCCGGCGCGATATCCGCCTGGACCTCGTGCGGCTCATAGCCCTCGCGCGAAAGGCGCAGGGTGCGCGAGCCGGGCTGGATGCCCTGGTCCACCGCGTCCTTGCCCACCACCTTGCCGTCCACGGAGATTTCAGTGCCCTCCGGCAGGGCCTTCACCACCAGCCGCGCGGGCACCTTCTCCAGCGCGGGCCGCAGCTTCACCTGCTCGCGCGAGCCCACCACGCGCGTCTCCTCCTTCGGCAGGTGCGAGGCCAGCTCGAAGCGGAACGTGTGCTCGCCGGGCAGCACCTCCGTGGCGTAGGGCGTGACGCCCATCTTCACCCCGTCGATGAACACCGTGGCGCCGGCGGGCTCGGACACCGCTTCCACCACCGCGTTGAGGGACAGGAACTTCACCAGCACGCCCGCCAGGGCCTTCTCGAAGGCGGGGTTGCTCGTCTCCGCCTCCGCGCGCGCGCCGCTCTCCGAACGCACGCTCACGGCGCGGAAGCGGTAGCCCGCGTCGTCCTGGCCCACGCGCACCAGCACCACGCGCTCCAGGCCCAGCGACGCCAGATAGGTCCCCAGGGGCTCCCGGCACCGGGCGCCACCCGCGAGGCAGCCCAGGTCTCCCACCTTGCCCTGGAGGTGCGTGGCCAGGGCGCCCACGCCCACCACCTGTCGAGGCTTCACGTCCCCCGGCAGCAGGGCGACGATGCCGTCCTCGGTCCGCTTCACCAGGGCGTCCTGCCCTGGGTACATGGGCTGGACGAGCCAGAGGGTGTGGGCCGGGGCCTCGGCGCGGGTTTCGGGGGCGGCGCCGGGTGTCGCGCTGGCGACCAGCGCCAGGCTGACACTCAGGAGAGAGGCGACGAACATTGCGTCCTCGGGGCGGGCTGAGGCGGTGAGTCCCGTGTGCCCGGGTAGGGCGGGAAACGGGCGCCGGGTGTTTTTTAGCGGATGAAATGTTTTTCAGGAAGCCGGCTCCCCGAGGGCGGAGCAGCCAGGGAGGCTGCCCATCCGGGCAGGGGCGCCACCGAGGGTCCGCATGGCCATCTTCCCCGGGGCTTACATGTGTGAGGGGACGAGATGGTCTTGCCAGGCAAGGGCATGGGGTGGTGGGAGTTCTTCAAGCTCCTGAAGGACGAGTGGAAACGCGATGATGTCGGCGACGTCGCCGGGGCTTTGACGTTCCGCGCCATCCTGGCCCTGTTCCCCTTCCTCCTGTTCCTCGTGTCGCTGGCGGGCGTCCTCATCGACCCGAACCAGGCCCAGGTGCTCATCCAGGAGCTGGGCAAGGTGGCTCCCAAGGAGGTGACGACCATCCTGGGGCAGCGCATCTCGGCGTTGGCGGACAGCAACCCGGTGGGGCTTTTGACGGTGGGTGGCGTGGGCGCCATCTGGGCGGCCTCCGGGGGCATCGTCGCGTTGATGGACGCACTGAACACGGCGTACGGCGTCGAGGAAACGCGCCCGGTGTGGAAGCTTCGGCTCATCGCTGTGGCGACGACGCTGGTGGCCGCGGTGGTGGCCATCCTGGCGGCGCTCGCGGCCGTGGCCACGCCCGCGCTGGCCAGCAAGCTGCCGGGCCCCGCGTCCACGGTGGCGCTGTGGCTGCGCCTGCCCGTGGCGGGCCTGCTGATGATGTTCCTGTGGGCGGTGCTCTATTACGTCCTGCCCAACGCGAAGCAGCGGTTCCGCTTCATCACCCCGGGCTCCGTGGTGGGGGTGCTCATCTGGGTGGCGGCGTCGTGGGCCTTCTCCAAGTACGTGGCCAACTTCGGCAAGTACGACGTGAACTACGGCGCCATCGGCGGTGTCATCGTGCTGCTGCTGTGGATGTGGCTGTCCGCGCAGGTGGTGCTGCTGGGCGCGGAGATCAACTCCATCCTGGAGCAGCGCTCTCCCGAGGGGAAGGCGCCGGGACAGCACGTGCCGGGGCAGGGCAAGGCGGTGCTGGCCACCAAGACGGAGCTGGAGCAGGGCGGGGCGGACCTTCCGGGCGCGAAGGACTTCCGGCCCGCGGTGGACCCGGTGACGGGCGCGAGCCTCACCCCCGGTGCGCCCCCGAAGCTCCGGCAGACCCCGCTGGCCGCCGCCGCGAAGTGGGCCGCGGGCCTGGGCCTGGGTGTCTTCTTCCTGCGGCGGAGCACCCATCGCTGAGGCCGCGCGCCTCGACTTGGACGACAGGCGGTTCTTCCAGGTCCCTGGTCCAAGGCCTCCGCCAACGCGGGGCGGGACCGGGGACTCTCCATTCAAGACGCGCCGCGAGCCCGCGAGGACCTCCAGCGTTCTTGCGCGGTCCACGAAGCCGGTGAGAGTCTGCGCCCCCGCTGTCGGCGTTCGTTCGCCGACGGGTGCGCCACCCCCCTGACGCCTCTCGCCTGTCCGTCCTGCTCCGGTGCCGGGGAAGGGCGAGCCTCATTCCAGGAGCTTCGATGTCGCGGAACCCTTCCCTTTCTTTCAACGTGTTGCGAGGGCTGCTCATCCTGGCGCTCGTGAGCGCATGCGGTGGGGGTGGCTCGAACCCGGATCCGGACCCGAGCCCGGATGCCGGGCAAACCCCGGATGCGGGGCCGACGAAGGACACCACCGCTCCCACCACGGCGGTGTCTCCGGCGGGAGGTCTCTTCAACGCCCCGGCCACGGTGACGCTCACCTGTGACGACGGGACGGGCTCCGGCTGCGAGGCCACGTACTACACACTGGACGGCAGCGCACCGACGACGCGGTCCATCCTCTACTCGGCCTTCGTCATGGTGGAGGCCAGCGCGACGCTGCGCTTCTTCTCCCTGGACCGCGACGGCAACAGCGAGAGCGCGCACTCGGCGGAGTTCGTCGTGGACGAGGCGCCGCCCACTGTCTCCGCTTCGCCGGGCTCGGGGCCGCACGGGGTTCCGCTCGTCGTCACGCTGACGTGCGACGACGGCACGGGCTCCGGTTGCGAGCGCATCCACTACACGCTGGATGGCTCCGTTCCGTCAGGGACGTCGCCGCGCTATGCGGCGCCCCTCACGTTGATTGCCGGTGCGCGGCTGCGCTTCATCGCCCTGGACCGGGCCGGCAACGTGTCGCCGGAGGGCACGGAACTCTATTCGGTCGACACGTCCGGGCCCGTCTCCGTCGCGGCTCCTCGCGGGGGACTGTTCGCCGGCTCCACGCAGGTCTCGCTCACGTGTGACGACGCGGGCGGCACCGGCTGTGCCCGCATCCGCTACACGCTGGACGGCACGACGCCGACGGTGGACTCCCCCGTCTATGGCGGCCCGCTCCAGCTCACCTCCACGACGACGGTCTCCTTCTTCTCCGTGGACGCGGCCGGGAACGTCGGCGCGCTGGGCATCGAGACGTACGTCATCGACACCGTGCCGCCCACCGCCTCCGCGACGCCCCAGGGCGGCACCTATACCGCCGCGCAGTCGGTGAGCTTGAGCTGCGACGACACGGGAGGCGCCGGCTGCTCCGCGCTGCACTACACGACGGATGGCACCGCGCCGGGCACCACCTCGCCGCGCTACACGGCGCCACTGGCGCTCCCGGCGACGACGACGCTGCGCTTCCTCGCGGTGGACGCCGCCGGCAACGTGGGAGTGGCGGTGACGGAGACGTACTCCATCCTTCTGGACTCGACGGCGCCCACCACCGTGGCCCAGCCCGAGGGCGGCGTGTTCCGGACCTCGCGGACGGTGACGCTTGCGTGCGGAGACGGCGCGGGCAGCGGCTGCGCGGAGACCTGGTACACCCTGGACGACAGCGTGCCGACGCCGACGACGGGACAGCGCTACACCGGCCCTCTCACGCTCTCGGCGACCACGCGCCTGCGCTTCGTGTCGAGGGACGTCGCGGGCAACCTGGAAGCAGCGCGCCTCCAGGTCTACACCCTCGATGGGTCGGCCCCCGTCACGCAGGCGGCGCCCCCTGGAGGCACGTTCAGCGGCCCCGTCACCGTGCGGCTCACGTGCACGGATGCGCCCGCCGGGTGCGGTGAGACGCGCTACACGCTGGATGGCACGCCGGTCTCCAGCACCTCTCCGCTGTACACCGGCCCGCTCTTCTTCACGCAGAACACCACGCTGAACTTCAGGTCGGTGGACACCGTGGGGAACCAGGAGCAGTCGCGGCGGGAGACCTATGTGGTGCCGGATGTGCTCACCAACGCCTCGGCGCAAATCGCTGCGGTGCGCGCCACGGCGGATGGCAACGTGCCGTTTCTGCCCATCGAGAATGCCATCGTCACCTTCGTCAAGCCGGGCGTGGGCAACTTCTCCAACGATGGCCCGGGCTTCTTCCTCCAGGCGAAGAAGGAGGGGCCCGCGCTCTTCGTGGAGGTGAACCCCTCCCTGCTCACGCCTCCTCCCGTCGTGGGGAACTCGGTGCGGGTCCTCGTGGTCGGCCTCCGGACCTGGAATGGCATGCGCCGCGCGAGCATCGACGCAGGCACCTTCGCCGTGCGCGCCCAGGGCTTTCCCGTGGAGATGCTGGCCCAGGAGGTGAGCTCCGTGGACGTGCCCATGCTTCGCGACCAGCTCGACTCCGAGCTCATCTCCCTGCAGGGGGTGGTCAACGGTCCCTTCTCCGCGTCGGGCACGGACCACGTCCAGGCGCCCCTGGTGACGACGGGCGTCCCCGCCAACTCCTCCAGCGCCGCCCTGTTCCGCCTGCGCGTGGTGACGTCGGTGAACGACTCGCTGGAGCTGACGCAGGGCTGTGAAGTCTCGCTCACCGCGCCGCTGTGGCTCTTCACGATGACCTCCACGACGACGCAGCCGTCCATCTGGGTCCCCCAGCAGCTCACCGCGCAGCGGTGCCCGCCCCCGAAGGTCCTGGAGGCGCAGGCCCGCTCCGCGACGGAGCTCCTGGTGCGCTTCGACCGGAACCTGGCCGCGGCCAGCCTCGCGGGTTCGGGGGCGCAGTTCACCATCAATGGCCTCACCGTCACCGGCGCGACGCTCCAGTCGCCCCGGGAGGTGCTCGTCACAACGACGGCGCAGACTCCGCGCGGGAGCTACGTCGTCCAGGTCGCCGCGACGCTGCGGGACTTGAAGGGTGACGGCGTGCAGGCGCCGAACCACACCGCGGCCTTCCGGGGCTTCGCGCCGCCCGCGCGCCTGCGCATCACCGAGGTGGCTCCCAACATGTCGGCGGGCCGCGACCTCGTGGAGTTCCTCGTCCTCCAGTCCGGTCCGGTGACGGGCATGACGCTGACGCTGGACGCGAGCCCCACGCCGCTCGCGACCTTCCCCGACGTGGACGTGCAGGCCGGTGACGTCATCGTCATGCACATCAACCCGGACCTCGCGCTGGGCGAGGCGGGTCCGCGCTCGGAGCTGACCAGTCCCACGGAGCACCCCCGGGCGCTGTATCCCGCGACGCATGACACCGCGTGGGACTTCCACGGCGGCTCCTCCTTCAGCATCAACACGGGCAACCGGGTGCTGCGGGTGTTGAACCCGTTTGGCGCCCCCCAGGACGGCCTCGCCGTCACGATTCCAGGCAACACCTTCGCCAACTTCCTGACCGACCTCTCGGTGCTCCAGGGCCAGGGCCAGTGGTCTCCCGCGACGTGCGACCGCTCCTTCTGCTCGTACACCAGCGTCCCCAACGCATGGGCCATCACCGTCGACTGGTCGTATGCCTTCGCGGCGCTCGGCAATCAGTACACCGTGGGCCGCATCGTCTCGGGCGACCACAACGACTTCTGGGACTGGGCCGTGGGGCCGGGTACCTTCGGACTCGTGAATCCCTGAGTCCCGGGGCTCCAACCCGACGAGCAGCCCGGCAGTCGGGGAATGCCGGGTTGCATGCCGTCGGGTCCGACGATAGGTAACCTTCGAGGTCTCCATTCCAGCCCGGAGGGCGAGTGAACAGCCGATTCACCATGGCGGCGCACATCCTCGCGATGCTCGCGAAGTGCTCGGGTGACGCGGCCGGTCCGCTGACGTCCGAGGTGATGGCGCGCAGCATCCAGACGAACCCCGTCGTGGTGCGGCGGCTGTTGGGAGACCTGGCGCGTGCGGGGCTGGTGGAGACGAAGCGGGGCGCTCGCGGCGGAGTGACGCTGGCCCGGCGCCCCGAGGACATCACCCTGCGGGACATCTACGAGTCGGTGGAGGAGGGCGCGGAGCTGTTCGGCCGGCACCCGGTGGGCCCCGCTCCGGACTGCGCCATCGGCCCCTGCGTGGCCGAGTACCTGGAAGGCGTCTTCGGCCGGGCGGAGGCCGCGTTGAAGCAGAGCCTGGAGGGCACCACCGTGGCCCAGATGTCCCAGGATTTGACGGCCCGCTTCCGCGCGCTCAACCCGACGGGCTGAGCGGCGCGGGGGGCGCACCGGTCAGCGGCGGGCCGCGACGGCCGCGTGCTTCTCGCGGAACTCGGCGTAGGGCCCGTTGAAGTCGAGCACCTCGCGGCCCGCCTCCAGCGACCAGATGCGCGTGGCCACCTCGGAGATGAGCTCCTGGTCGTGCGTCACGACGATGACCGTGCCTTCGTACTTCTGCAGGCCCTCGGCGAGCGCGGAGATGGACTCCAGGTCCAGGTGGTTGGTGGGCTCGTCGAGCACGAGCACGTTGTCCTGCATGATCATCAGCTTGGACAACAAGAGCCGCACCGTCTCACCACCGGAGAGGGTGTCGGTGTTCTTCATGCGCTCCTCACCGGAGAAGAGCATCCGGCCGAGCACGCCCGAAATCTCCTCGTTGGTGAGCTTGTCGTGCAGGTCGCGCAGCCAGCCGAAGCAGGTGGTGCCCTTGCGCACGACGCCGTGGTGGTCCTGCGGCAGGTAGCCGACGGAGGCCTGGTGGCCCCAGCCAATCTTGCCGGTGTCCGACTCCAACTGGCCGGCGAGCATCCTCACCAGGGTGGACTTGCCCACGCCGTTGCGGCCGATGACACAGACGCGCTCGCCCTTGCACACCAGCGCGTTGAAGGGGCGGATGACGGGCACGCCGTCGAAGGACTTGCTGATGCCCTCCACCATGAGCGTCTGCTTGCCGCTGACGACCTTCTGGTCGAAGCGGATGAACGGGCGCGCGATGTTGGAGCGCTTGAGGTCGTCCGACTTCAGCTTGTCGATCTGCTTGATGCGGCTCTGCACCTGCGAGGCGCGGGTGCCGGCGTGGAAGCGCGCCACGAAGTCCTGGAGCTGGGCGATCTTCTTCTTCTTCTCTTCCGTCTCCGACTCCACGCGGGTGCGCAGCTGGGACTTCTGCCGCACCATGTCGTCGTAGCCACCGTTGTATTGGATGATGGCTTCGTAATCGATGTCAGCGATGTGCGTGCAGATGGAGTTGAGGAAGTGCCGGTCGTGGCTGATGGTGATGAGCACGCCCTCGTACTCGTGCAGGAAGTTCTCCAGCCAGCGGATGGAGTCGATATCGAGGTTGTTCGTGGGCTCGTCGAGCAGCAGCCCCTCGGGCTTGCCGAACAGCGCCTGGGCGAGCAGCACGCGCAGCTTGAGGCCGCCGGTCAGCTGCCGCATGGGGCCCTCATGGAAGGCCTCTTCGATTCCCAGGCCCGCCAGCAGCGTCGCCGCGTCGCTCTCCGCCGAGTAGCCATCCTCCTCGGCGATGACGCCCTCCAGCTCGCCCAGCCGGTTGCCGTCCTCGTCGGTGATGTCCGACTTGGCCAGCAGCTTGTTCTTCTCCGACATGGCCGCCCACAAAGGCAGGTTGCCCATGAGCACGACGTCGAGGACGCGCTCCTCCTCGTAGCGGAAGTGGTCCTGGCGGAGGATGCCCAGCTTGCGCGGCCGGACGATGTTGCCCATGTCGGCTTCCTCGTCTCCGGCGAGGATCTTCATGAACGTGGACTTGCCAGCGCCGTTGGGGCCGGTCAGGCCGTAGCGGCGGCCCGGGGAGAAGGTGACGTTGACCTCCTCGAAAAGCTTCTTGGGCCCGTAGGCCTTGGAGACGTTGATGACGTTGAACATGGCGGGCGCTTTGTAGCGGAATTGACGCGGAGCGGCCAAGGAAGCGTGGAATCACGCTCCATCCGTCTCGCGGTGACCGCATTGAACGCCCGGCAGACAACGAAAAATGCCCTGAAATAGCGGGCTCTTGTGGCCCCGCCCGGCCGGACGGTGGGGGAACGGGCGACACGGGTGGACCGGGGGGGAGGGATGACGGGTATAAGGCCCCGCCCATGGCCGTTCGTTTCGAGCTCGTCACCACCGACCCCACCGGCGCGCGCGCCGGAGTGCTTCACACCCGGCGCGGAGCCTTTCCCACGCCCATGTTCATGCCGGTGGCCACGCACGCCGCCTTCCGGCATCTGGGCATGGAGGAGGTGAAGCAGACGGGGGCCAGCATCCTGCTGGCGAACACCTACCACCTGATGCTCCGGCCCGGCGCGGAGGTCTTCCAGCGCTTCGGTGGCATCCATCCCTTCATGAACTGGGATGGGGGCGTGCTGACCGACTCGGGCGGCTTTCAAATCTTCTCCCTGCCGGAGGACCGGCTCATCACGGAGAAGGGCGCGCACTTCCGCAGCTTCTACGACAACAGCCGGCAGTTGCTCAGCCCCGAGTCGAGCATCGCCATGCAGCAGGCCATCAACTCCGAAATCATGATGGTGCTGGACGTGTGCATCGACTCGCGCACGGACGAGGCGGGCACGCGCGAGGCGATGGAGCGCACGCACCGGTGGGCGGTGCGCAGCCTGGCGGCGAAGGACAAGGTGGACACGGGCCAGGCGATGTTCGGCATCGTCCAGGGCGGTGTCTTCCCGAACCTGCGCGACGAGAGCGCGGAGTTCCTGACGAAGCTGCCCTTCGACGGGTTCGCCATCGGCGGGCTGGCGGTGGGCGAGACGAAGGCGGAGCGCGAGTCGATGACGTTGCGCACCACCGCGTCGCTGCCGACGGACAAGCCGCGCTACCTGATGGGCGTGGGCACGCCGACGGACCTCATCGAGGCGGTGCTGCGCGGCGTGGACATGTTCGACTGCATCATCCCCACGAAGATGGCGCAGCAGGGCTACGCGTACACCTTCCAGGGACTGGTGCGCATCACCCGCAATGTGTTCCGGCTGGCGGACGAACCGCTCGACGCCGAGTGCGACTGCTATGTGTGCAAGAGCTACACGCGCGGCTATCTGCATCACCTGATGCGGGGCAAGCACCACCTGGGCTCGCGCTTCCTGTCGGTGCACAACGTGCGGCACTACCAGAAGCTGATGGGCCGCATTCGCGCGGGGATTCTGTCCGGCACCTACGAGCAGGTGGCGCGCGAGCTGAAGGTGGCCATCGCCACGCCCAAGGACTTGAAGGAAGGGGCGAGCGCGAACGAGGTGACGCTGAAGGAAGTCGGATGAGCGAGGAGGGCAACCCGCGCGACGGGGACTTCGAGCTCGTCACGCTGCGCAACGGCTCGCGCGCGGTGCGGCACCTGGGGCATGGCGAGGTGATGCACCCCTCGGTGGGCCCGTGGAAGGAGGCCCTGGGCCTCTACGTGGAGCAGCCCCGGCTCGGGGAGCGGCTGTCGCGGGAGGGCCCGCCGCTCGTCATCCACGACGTGGGGCTGGGGGCCGCCACCAACGCGGTGGCCGCGCTGACGTGCGCGCGGGAGCTGGGTGCCGCGCGTCGCCGGACGCTGGAGGTCATCAGCTTCGAGGTGGACCTGGCGCCGCTGCGGCTGGCGTTGGCGGATGCGGCGGGCTTTCCGTTCCTCCAGCCGTTTCGCGAGGCGGCCGAGACGCTGATGCGCGACGGTGTCTGGGAAGAGGCGGGTCTGCGCTGGCGGCTGCACCTGGGAGACGCGGTGCCGCACCTGGACGGGGCGCTGCCGGTGGCGGACCTGGTGTTTTTCGATCCGTTCTCTCCCGCGTCGAACCCGGACATGTGGACGGAGGCCGTGCTCGCGCGGGTGCGCCGACACTGTCGAGAGGACGGAGAGGGCGCGCTGCTGTTGACCTACAGCGCAGCGACGCCCACGCGGGTGACGTTGCTGCTCGCGGGCTTCTTCGTGGGCGCGGGCGCGGCGACGGGGACGAAGGGAGAGACGACGGTGGCCTCCACGCGCCTCGAATCCCTGGCCTCGCCCCTGGGCACGCGATGGCTGGAGCGCTGGACACGCTCGTCGTCCCGGGCACCGCATGGGGCCACGTTGACGCCCGATATCGAGGCTCGCGTGCGGGCCCATCCGCAGTGGCGCTGACACCACTCCCTGCTGATGGAGCTGGCGCTTGATTCCTGCTCTTCCGCGGGACTCTTTGAGGCGCCCCTCCTGACGATTCCGGAGGCAGTCGTGGCGGGCGCGCGCGGGTAGGTCCACCCGCCGCCCCCGAGGTGTTCGCCGCATCCTGCTCGGCGACGCGTCCCTCCGCATGCCGCCTTTCCCGACCAGCCATGGGGGAGTGCGCACCGCCGCCTGGGCCCCGGGGCCTGCTTCATGTCGCTTTTCCCAACCAGCCACGGAGGAGTGTGCACCGCTCCCCGGACGAGGGGGCCGGCGCACCCGCGTTCCTCTCGCGCCCGCGCGTGCGTGCCTACCCTGAACGGCGCCCCAATCCTGGGACTTCAGGAGGAGACGATGCGGAGCCGAGGACATGATGGAGGCCGGTTCGCCTCGGTGGAGCCCTGGAACCTGTTGCGTGACGTCATTCTCCCTGGCGCCGTAGTGGGCGCGTTGGGGGCATTCGCGATGGCGGTGCTCGCGTGCGCGTTCACGGAGGTGCTCCACGGCGACCCCTGGCGGCCAGCCCTCCTGACCGCGGGCCTGGTCTTCCGCCAGGGCGACGCCCGGGGCACCGGGGCCGTGCTGCTCGGCGTGCTCATCCACTTCGCGGTGGCGGGCGGGCTGGCCACCGGCTTCGCGCTCTTCTTGCCGCGCAAGGGCACCGCGGTGTCGGCGCTCATGCTGGGACTGCTCTACAGCCTGTCGATGTGGGGAGTGATGACGCGGCTGATGGTGCCATTCGGCTCGCCTCCACTTTCGCGCGAGGACCCCTCGGCGCTCCTGCTCGCGCTGCACGTGGCCTTCGGGGCGGCGCTCGGCACCGTGCCCGCCGTCCGCCAGGCCCTCACCCGTCTGGACCTGCTGCGCCACCGCTTCCTGTCTCCGAGGCCCACGCCTCGGTGAGGCTCATGGCTGCTTCGGCCCCGCGGGCTCCGGCGGGCGCGCCGCCCTGGGCACCGACTCGAGCCCGGGCAGCGGCTCCACCGGAAACGGCCCCGGTGGAATGGTGGGCGCGAAGCGCGTGAGCGTCTCCAGCACGCACACCGCCAGGAGCACCGCCACGAACACCACCGACGTGAGCAGCACCAGCGCGTTGCTGCCGCGCTGCTCGCGCAGGTGCATGTAGAAGAGGGCAATCAACACGCCCTTCACCCCCGCGATGAAGAGGGCCACCGGCAGCGACCACGCCCCATGCGGCAGCGTGTGCAGCAGATACGTCAGCGCCGTCAGGGCGAGCAGTCCCACGCCCACCACCAGCACCCCAGACACGCTGAGCCGCCGCCCCGGCTCCTCGACGAAGTCCTCACCCGCCATGGGCGCTCCCCTCAAGACAGGTACAGGATGGGGTAGACGAACAGCCAGATGACATCCACCAGGTGCCAGTACATGCCGCCCAGCTCCACGGGCGTCGTGTACGCCGCGCTGAACGTCCCGGAGGCCGAGCGCACCGCGAGCACCGTCAAGAGCCCCACGCCCACCGTCACGTGCAGGGCGTGGAAGCCCGTCAGCAGGAAGTACAATGTGAAGAAGAGGCTCGCGCCCACCTGGGGCACCTCCCGCAGCCGGTAGAAGTCCCCGGGCAGGCTCCCCTCCTTCACGTGGTGCGCGTACTCCACGCCCTTCACCGCCAGGAACACGATGCCCAGCAACGCGGCGGCCCCCAACAGCACGCCCCCCAGTCCTGGCCTGTCCTCGCGCACCGCGTGCACCGCGAGCGCCACCAGGATGCTGCTCGTCACCAGGAGGAACGTGTTCAGCGTGCCCAGCCCCACGTCCATGGTGAGCTGCGCGGCGCGGAACGCCTCCGGATACACCGAGCGGTACACGCCGTAGGACGTGAAGAGGCTGGCGAACAGCAGCACCTCCGTCGCGATGAAGATCCACATGCCCAGGTGCGCCGCCTGCTGGCGCGCCCCTTCGGAGCCCCAATGCTCCGTGGCGGCCTCAGGCGGCATGCGGCACCTCCGCTTCGCGCGGCGCGTACTCGTGCGGCCCCGTGGGGTACTCGGGCGTGACGGGGAAGTTGTGCGTGGGAGGTGGGGACTGTGACTTCCACTCGAAGCCCTCACTGCCCCAGGGGTCGTCCCCGGCGATGGCCCCGTACCTCAGGCTCCACGCCAGATAGCCCGCGATGCAGAGCAGCCCGAACGCCAGCAGTGACGCGCCCGCCGTGGAGGCCACGTGCAGGGTCTGGAAGTGCGGCGGATAGTCCGCGTAGCGCCGGGGCATGCCCAGGTTGCCCAGCAGGAACTGCGGCACGAAGGTGGCGATGAAGCCGAAGATGACCAGGAGGGCCGCGCCGTTGGCCAGCTTCCCCGGAAACGTGCGCCCGAACATCTTCGGGAACCAGTAGTGCAGCGCCGCCAGGAACGCCATCACCGTGGCGCCCACCATGATGAAGTGGAAGTGCGCCACCACCGAGTACGTGTCGTGCCAGTGCAGGTTCAGCGACGTGGTGGCATACGCCACGCCAATCATCCCTCCGAAGAAGAGGAAGAACATGAAGCCGAGCGTGTAGATCAGCGGCGCCTCCACCGCGATGGAGCCCCGGTACAGCGTGCCCAGCCACGAGAAGATCTTGATGGCCGTGAAGATGGCCACCAGCATCGACATGGCGCCGAACGCCCCCGCGCCGAACGTGGACTGGCCGGAGGCGAACATGTGGTGGCCCCAGGTGAAGAAGCCCACGAAGGAGATGCCCAGCGTGGAATAGACAATCATCCGGTAGCTGAGGGCGTTCTTGCGGCTGAAGGCGCTCACCGCCTCGCTGATGACGCCCATGGACGGCAGCACCATGATGTAGACGGCCGGGTGGCTGTAGAACCAGAACAGGTGCTGGAAGAGCAGCGGATCTCCCCCGCGCGCCGGGTCGAAGATGCCCGCGCCCACCACCCGCTCCAGCGCCACCAGCAGCAGCACCATGCCCAGCACCGGCGTCGCCAGCACCTGGATGATGGCCGTGCCGTAGACGGCCCAGACGAACAGCGGCAGCTTCATCCACCCCAGGCCGGGCGCGCGCAGCGTGTGCACCGTGGCGATGAAGTTGAGGCCGGTGACGATGGTGGAGAAGCCGATGATGAACACGCCCAGCAACACCGGCAGCACCGCGGTGCCCGTCGTCGTGCTGTAGGGCGTGTAGAACGTCCAGCCCGTGTCCGCGCCGCCCTCGAACATGCCCCACAGCGCGATGGAGGCCCCCAGCACGTAGAGATAGACGGACGCCAGGTTGAGCCGGGGAAAGGCCACGTCCCGAGCGCCAATCATCAACGGCACCAGGAAGTTGCCGAAGGCGGAGGGGATGGCGGGAATCATGAACAGCCACACCATGGTGACGCCGTGGAGCGTGAACATCCGGTTGTACGCCAGGTGGCCCATGATGGTGCGGCCCGGGGTGAGCAACTCGATGCGCAGCGCCAGGGCGAACACGCCGCCCATGAAGAAGAAGAACAGCGTCAGCCCCAGGAACATCACGCCGATGCGCTTGTGGTCTTTCGTGGTGAGCCAGGACCAGAGGGTGTGGCCGTCCGCCAGGTAGTTGTCCGGCGGGAGGCGCTCGGGCTCAGCGGCGGATGGGGACATAGGCGGGCTCCTGCGCCGCGGTGACCCCCGGGCGCGTGGGCTGCAAGGACTTGATGAACTCCACGAGCGCGCCTGCGTCCTCCGCGCTCAACCGCCCGTGGTAGCCGGGCATGACGGGCACGTAGCCGGCGACCACCTTGGCCAGCGGGTCCATCATCGACTCGGTCAGGTACGCCTCGTCCGCGAGCACCACGCCCCCTCCCTCCAGCGGCTCCCGTCGCCCGTACAATCCCAGCCAGGTGGGGCCGATGTGCGGTGCGCCCGTTATCGTGTGGCATTGCAGACACCCCTGCGCGGCGGCCACGTGTTCGCCTCGGACCGCCATCGACTCCGGCTGGGGCTTGGTGGCCGCGCCGGGCAGGCCCGCCACCGGCACGCCGCCGAGCTGGGCGGCCCGCCACGCCTCGAAGTCCGCGGGCTTCAGCACCACCACCTCACCGCGCATCTGCGAGTGGTCCAGCCCGCAGTACTCCGCGCACAGCACCAGGTGGCGGCCGGGCTTCGGCGCCTCGAACCAGATCTCCGTGTAGCGGCCGGGCACCGCGTCGCGCTTCATGCGGAAGTCCGGCACGTAGAAGGAATGGATGACGTCTCGCGAGGTGATGAGCAGCCGCACGGGCCGGCCCGCGGGCACCACCAGCGTGTCGATGGCGCTGGGGCCTCCGGGATAGGTGAACTTCCACATCCACTGCTTGCCGGTGACATAGACATCCAGCGCGTCCCGGGGCGGGCTCGATACCCAGACGTACTGTCGGAAGCCCAGCACGAACCACAGCAGGAAAAATGACAGCGGCACGCCGATGAACAGGCCCTCCAGCCAGGGGGGCGCCACCACGCGCGGCGTGGGAGTCGGGGCCGTGCCCCGGTGATAGCGCACCAGGAAGGTGAGGCCGGTGACGCCGATTCCCGCCGCCACCACCAGCGTGGTGAGGAACAGGAAGTAGTGCAGGTGGTCCACCTTCACCGCGAAGGTGGAGCCCTGCTCGGGGAGGAAGAAGAGCCGGCGCAGAAGCTCGTTCATCGCGCGCCCTCCGCGCCCGCTTCGGAGAGGAGCTGCTGGATGGCGACATCGATGGGCTGGTGGATGATGCCCGCGTCCGCGTCCACCCAGCCGTACCCGTCCAGCCGCGCGCGCTGTCGGGCCCGAAGCGCGTCCGCGCGCCCATCCAGCGTGAAGGGCGCCTGGTTGACGCGTCCCACTTCCCACGCGCCCAGCTCCTTCGGCGCGGGGTTCTGGAACGCGGGGCGCCACAAGACCCACAGGCCCCACGCGACGACACAGGCCGCCGCGAGGAGGGCGAGCGCCGCGCCACCGACGCGCAACAACCAGCCGGTGGGCAGGGCCTCTTGTTCGGGAGGCGGTGGCTGGCGTTCGCTCATGGCGGGCGCACCTGGAGGGAGTGGACCAGATAGGGGTCTCCCACCGGCACCGGATAGGTGCCGCGCGCGCGCCAGAGCGTCACCGCCACGGCCAGCCCGCC
>NZ_JABXEM010000233.1:0-18476 GCF_013372595.1 Myxococcus sp. AM011 | reverse complement strand
GGCTTGAAGGACCTCCGCGCGCAACCAGGCGCGGGTGGCCTCGTCGGTGAGGGGCGAGCCGTCGGCCGCGAGCAACTCCTCCACGCCCGGCATGCGGCGCAGTTGCACGCGCAGCTCCCGCACCAGCGCGGCGTGGGCGGCGGTGTGGGTTTCGCCCAGTCCCTTGAGCGCGGCGGCACTGAAGCGGTGCGGGCTCAATGAGAAGCGGTGCTGGACGACGGCGGCCTCGGCCTCGTCGAGCAGCTCGCTCCAGCGCTGGTTGGCCTCCAGCGTCTCCAGCTTGGTGCGCAGCGAGTCCGGTGGCGGCTGGAGCGTCGTGCGGCCGTTGGCGCCCGGGACGGGAGGACGCGCCAGGTGCAGCCAGACACCGGTCCGCAAGAGCCGGTAGGAGACGGGGTCCGCGTGGCTCGCGTGTCGCAGCGCGCCCGCGGCGCTCAGGAGCGCGGCGCCGACGTTGCGCAGGAAGTCGGTGACGGCCTCGGTGCTGGAGAGGTCCGGCTGCGCGGGAAGGGTGGGCAGCGGCGGCACGACGATGTTGTTTGAAGCGGACGGGCCCTGCGGGGTCGTCGCGCCACGTGGCGCCACCGAAGGCTGAGCACCGTTCTGGGAGGACGTGGGGCGCGGCGGCTGAGCGGCCTTCGGGGATGCGTGCCGCTCGCTCGTGGGCGCCTCGTTCCTCGGGGCCGTGTGAGTGTTCACCGGTGACGAGGCTTCGGCGTTCGCGGGAGTGGAGGCGGGGTTCGAGGCCGGCTCCAGGCTCGTCGCGCCCGTCGCGTCGTTCACGGTCTCGGCAAGGGCGGAGTCTCGCGGAGGCGCCGCGGGGAGGGGCTCGGGCAGGCCGGCGCGCAGCCGCGCGATGGCGTCCTGAATCGGGCCGAAGGCGGGTGACTGGTCCGCGAAGCGCTCACGCGACAGGGTGGACAGGCGCTTGATGGCGAAGGCCAGCGCGTCGAGCGACTCGGCGCTCACGCTGGCCTGGTCGAGGGAGGGCAAGAGCTTGCCCAGTCGCTCCACGAACCAGCCCACGGCGTTGGCGCGCGCGCGCAGCCGCTTCATCTCTGGAAAGAGGTCGGGCCAGAAGCGCTCCGTCACCTCCGCGAGCAGGGCCGCGCCGGTGGCGGCGCCGTCCATGCCCCGGGTGACGTAGAGGCCGTAGGCCAGATACGAGGCGAGCCAGAGGTCCTTGGTGGTGCCCTTGAGCAGCTCGTCGGCGCCGCGCACGACTTCGTCCCAGCGCACGGCGTTGCTGGCGGGGGACTCCAGCTTCGCCACCTCGGCGGTGATGGCCTCGTAGGCCGGCTCATGCTTCGCCTGCATGCCGGCGGGCGCGGTGCCGGGCACGGGCTCCAGCCAGGGACGGGCGCGCTCACGGAGCTCTTCGAGGGTGGGAGGCATGGTGCGAGGCTTCGGGTGCTTTCAGCGCGACAGCGCGCGCAGGAGCTGGTCGAGGGTGGTGGAGGGGGAGTCGATGACCTGACGCGCGGAGGCCGTCAGGCCCTTGCGCGCGTTGTCGATGGCGGCGGGACGTTCGGTGCGCAGCGGCCACACCTGGGCGCCGGGGCGGCCAGGCTGGGCGAGCGCGAGGAAGACGGAGGGCGACGCGGAGCCCAGGCTCAAGAGCAACCGGGGCTTGTCTCCCTCGGACCAGAAGAAGGACGGCGGCTGGTGGGGCCAGCGCAAGAGGCGCGAGGACAGCTCCAGCCACGCCACCGGGCCCACGCGCGCCGTCAACGGACAGTCCAGCACCACGCCCGCGGCGGACTGCTCGCGTCCGCGCTCACCGATGCACGCGGTGAGGAAGGTGTGCAGCGCGTAGTACTGCCCCCCGGTGGGCGAGCCCTCCGTCACGGGGCCCAGGAGGTCGGCGAGGTGGTGCTCGGCGAGGACGCTGTCGCGCAGCCGCTCGGCCACGCTGAAGTCACCCGGGCCCGGGACGGGCAGCGCCGTGGTGCGCTCGGTGAGCTGCGGCACGTCCAACTCCGCCGCCGCGTGGGCCAGGGCTCCGGCGGCGCGAAGGAAGGGCTGATAGGCCTCGGGTGTAAGCGCGAAGCGGGGCGCGGTGCTGGCCGAAGGCACCTCGGTGAAGATGGCCAGCGGAAACGCGCGGCCCACGCTGTCCACGCTGGGCGCCATCAACCCCACCAGCGCCTGCTTCTGGCCAGGGGCGGTGAAGACGAAGTGCGCGGGCTCCGAGGGCAGGTCCATCCGCGCCTTGCGCGCGCGCTCCACGCCGGCCTCCATCCACGCGTAGAGGTGGAGGGCGAGTGGCGTGGAGGCGTTGAACCGGACGAACTCCGCCTGGCGTGGCGTCTTTCCCAACAAGCCGATGCGAGGAGGTTGCTGCACCGCCATCAGGGGGCTCCGCCCGCGGCCACGGCCTCCGGCGCACAGCCCTTGCCAGTGAGCGAGATGCCCATGGGCACCTTCATGCCGGAGTCCCGGAAGATGCCCATCAGCTTGGACGTGTTGCCCGCCAGCCCGAAGAAGGGGTTGGTGGTGCGCTCCGGCCGGAAGTCGATGGAGACCTGCGCGCCATCGATTTCATCGATGTCCCACGTCGCCGTGAAGTAGCGCCCATCCGGGCTGGGTTCGATCTTCTTCACGCGCTCGAGCAGCCGGAACAGGCCCCAGTCACCCTCCTCGTCCTGCACCGATTCGGTGGCCCCATCCACGCTCTGCACGACGAGGCGTGCGCCGAGCTTGCCGGCCTGGCCGGGCCAGATCATCGGCTTCCACAGCGTGTCGGGACCGTTGCGGTACACCTCGTCGGTGCCGTCGAGCGTGAAGATGATGGAGGAGATGCGCGACGCGGCGCCGTCAGGGGAGACGCCGGGGCGGATGCGCACCTGGAAGCGCACCAGCGGGTCCACCATGCCCGCCGATTCACCGCCCGGGAACAGGGTGGCCGCGAGGGCCTGCGTCTTCTCCAGGAAGGAGAGCAGCTCCGGCCGATAGTGCGTGCTGGCGGCGGAGGTGAAGTCCCACTTGCGGCCCGTGGCGACGAGCTGCTCGCTGAGCTGCTCCTTGATGAACTTGCGCAGCACCCCGGTGTCGGGTCGCAGGAACTCCGCGACCTCGAGTAGCGGCGCGTCCTTCTGTGAGCCGGGGGTGAACGGGTACATGTCCTTGAAGGCCCGGTTGAAGGGGAGGGCCACCTGCTCGCACCACAGCTTGCTCTTGTCCTGAGCCTGGCCCTGGGCGATGACGACGATGGTGTCCTTGAAGGGCGGCAACAGCAGGCGCTCGAAGATGGCGATGTTGTCCGTCTGCTTGCGGATGAGCATCTCCACGTAGCTGCGCGCGGCGTTGCTCTTCTTGGTCAGCTCCGCGCCCTCTCCCGGCTTGTCCTTCGACGCGAGCATCGCGGTGTGCACGGTGACGAGCTGCTCCTCGTATTCAACGAGCGCCGTCAGCGTCTCCTCGCCGTCGTCCGTCTTGTAGCGCTCCGTGGCGAACCGGATGATGGAGGCGAACTCACGTGCCACGTCCCGGGCCAGGATCTCCTCTTCGCCGGAGGGGGCGAGCGGGTTGAGCTTCTCCCGGTTCTTCTCGATGACGGCGTCGTCACCGGAGCCGAAGATCTTCTGTACGGACGCCGTCAGCTTGTTCGTGCTCGTGGCTTCGACCTTGGGGACGCGTCGCTCCAACTGGACGTTGTTGACGATGGAGTTGAACAGCCGGCTGTAGGGCTTGGGTGTGCCGCGCGTCAGGTTGGTGAGCAGGTCCTCCAACTGGACGTTGTCCTTGGGCTCGGACACCTTGATGGCGTTGAGGAAGTCCTTCCACTCCTGGATGTAGCTGGAGAAGTAGAGCGAGCGCAGTGCCCGCCGCGACGCCTCCACGTCCATGTTGACGTCCCGGTCCAACACCCACGCGTCCTGGTCCGAGAACGCCGAGTCGAGCTGCTGCTTCACTTCGTTCTCGTAGGCGTTGCGGGTGAAGGCGCCGCGCACCGCCATGTTGGAGCTGAACTGCGGCACCGAGCCCATCAACTGCTCCAGCGTGACGTCTCCGTACTGCGTGCGAGTGGTCTCCACGATGCGCGCCAGCTCCAGCTTCTCCAGGGGCACCCGGATGAGCGCGCGGCGCGCGCCCACGATGATGGCGCGCTCCCGGGGGAAGGCGATGCGCTCCGCGCTCGCGGGCTTCTGGTCATCCGGCAGGGCCTGCTCGGCCCCCAGCATCTTGATGAACGTGGTGGCGTGGGTGGCGACCGTCCCTTCGTCCAGCGCGCTGCCACGCACGCCCGCCCAGTGGTCGACAATCTGGCGCACCAGCCACCGGCGCTGCGTCTCGTCCAGCTCCGGCTCCTTCGGGTCCCTGGGCGTCGTCACCAGCAGGTACATCTTCAGGTCATCGACGTACTGCTTGAACTCGGCGGAGCGGCGCGCGTGCTCCCTCGGGTCCCTGAGCGCCAGCATGTCCGGGCTGCGCGCGAAGCCCTCCAGCCGTTGCTGGATGAGCTCGAACTGCTTGCCCAGCAGCACGCGGCGCAAGGCGGTGTTGTAGAACTGGCGCGCCTGCGGAAGCAGCTTGTGGCCCTGGTAGAGGCCGAAGCGCATCCACACCGGTGCGCCTTCCTCCTCGTGCCGGGTCAGCTCCTCCAGGCGCTTGCTGAGCGGCAGCAGGTCCTCCACGCGGCGCACGTCGTCGCGCGGGTCCAGGTTCACATCGGTGATGGCCTTGGTGACGGCCTCCGCCAGGAAGCGGTTCTGGAAATAGGAGAGGGTGGGCATGGACAGCAGCAGCGCCGTGGCCGCCAACGCCGCGCCCGCCAGCACCATGCTCTGCCGGCGCACCCGCGCTTCCTCCAGCGAGCTGCGCACCGCCACCTGCTGGTCCTGGAACATCACCTTCGTGAAGACGTCCCAGAGGAAGTAGCTGCGCCCCTCGGTGGACGCGCCGTCTATCTGTGGCCGGCCGTTGCTGGTGCCGAACAGCTCACCCGCGGACGGGGACACCTTGTCCACCGCGCGCACGTCCTGCGTGCCGCTGTTGAAGTACAGGCCGCGGAAGACGGGCGTGTCCTGGAACACGTTCTCCAGGAAGAGCGGCTGGAGGAACTCGGCCAGGTTCTTCCGGAGCGCGTCGAAGCGCTGCGGGAAGCCGTAGATGTTCTCGCGCGTCTCCAGCCGGCGCTCCTGGCCCAGCCGCCGCAGCGAGCGCTGCTCCAGCACGGAGAGCATCTCGTCGAAGCGCTCGCGGAACAGGTCCGTGCTGGCGTCCTTCTGGTGCTCCAGCGGCACGGTGAAGCCCCAGACCTGCCCGCGCTCCACGCGGGACAAATCGGAGAACATCTCCACGAAGCCCGGCAGCAGGTCGCACTTGGTGACCATCACGTAGACGGGCACCAGCATCTTCAGCCGGCCGGTGATTTCGTCCAGGCGCTCGCGGATGGTCTGACCCATCTCGCCCACCGCCTGCGGGTCCGCCGTCATCAGCTCGCTGACGCTGATGGCGACGATGAGGCCGTTGATGGGGCGGCTGGGGCGGTGCTTCACCACCGTGTCCAGGAAGGCCATCCACTCGGGGCGGTCCTCCTCCGCGCTGGTATAGCGGCCCGCCGTGTCGAGGATGACGGCCTCGTTGGTGAGCCACCAGTCGCAGTTGCGCGTGCCACCCACGCCGCGCACGCCACCGCGCGCGGAGAGGTAGGGGAACTTCAGGCCGGAGTTGCGAAGCGCGGTGCTCTTGCCCGCGCCCGGAGGGCCGACGATGAGGTACCAGGGCAGCACCGCCAGCGCGTCCTTGCCGCCGCGCGCCAGCTTGGACGCCTTGAGCGCGCCCACCGCCTTGGTGAACTCGTCCTGCATCGCCTTGATTTCGGGCTGCAGGTCCGGCCGCACCGTGGCGGCCTGCTCTTCGCCTTGAGCCGCGAGCGCGCCTTCCAGCTTCTTGGCGGCGCGCCGCGCGCGGATGC
The DNA here is from genome assembly GCF_013372595.1 of Myxococcus sp. AM011. NCBI lineage: Bacteria > Pseudomonadati > Myxococcota > Myxococcia > Myxococcales > Myxococcaceae > Myxococcus > Myxococcus sp. AM011. The sequence goes on along the minus strand of NZ_JABXEM010000233.1, from coordinate 12,556 downwards.
GCTTGACCACCCACACCACGCCCATGGCCAAGAGGCCCGCGAGCGCGGCGACGATGGCGGCCTGGGGAGGAGTGAGGCCCAGGTAGCTCATCAGCGCGAACATGGGCGCGCCGATGCCCAGCAGCGGTAGCAGGTAGGCCATCATTGCGTGCCTCCCGGGTTGGCGGTGGCGCCCGTTTGCGGCGGAGCCAGCGTGCCGGCGACGTTCTTGGCGGCGTGAAGCTCGATGCGGCTCGACAGCTCGTCCACCTTGTCCTTCAGGAAGAACTGCAGCACGCCGTAGAAGAGCACCGCCACCGCCAGCGAGCCCGCGGACAGGGCCAGCACGGGCGTCTTCCTTCGCTTGGAGAGCAGCGAGTCGGTGGGGCGCTCACCGTGCGGCGACAGCACGTCGAAGTCGAAGGGGCGCGCGCGCTCCAGGTCCTTCTTCACCGTGTCGATGAGCGTCATCAACTCCAACTCGCCGCCGCGGATGCGGTAGCGCCCCTGGAAGCCGAAGAGCATGCACAGGTAATAGACCTGGAGGACCTCGGCGCGGTGCGGGTCCTTGCGCACCAGGTCCAACCTGGCGAAGAAGCCGTCGCCCGCGATGTTCTCGTTGAAGTAGTGGAGCTGCAGCGGGTTGGTCATCCAGAACTGCCGGTACTCCTCCGGCCGGCTGAGGACGACCTCGTCGATGAGCGCCACCATGGCGTAGGCCATGTCCTGGGCGTCCTGGTGACTGAAGCCGAGCACCGCGGCGCGCCGCAAGAGTTCGTCCACCACCCCGCGCAGGCGGTGATAGAGCGTCTCCGGCGGAGGAATGGCCGCCGCCTCCGAGCCGCGCAGGTGGATGGCGGCGTCGAAACAGTCCTTCGTGGCTTCCGTCACTCGGTCCATGGAAATCCCTGCGCGTCAGCGATTGGCGGTGGGGACCGCGAGCAGCTCCACGGTCGTTCGGGCCGCGTCGAACGGCTGCGGCAGATAGAGCGCGAGGTTGTGGTCTCGCATCACGTTCTTCCAATAGCCGTCATTCATCGAGAGGCTGAAGTACACGGTGCCCGGCTGCACCGGGACCTCCGGCGGCGGGCGGTACGTGACGGCCAGCGGCACGCCCGGCGCGGCGGCTCGGACGAGGCCAGGGATGTCGTCCCAGCAGGCCACCTTGGTGAGCTTGGGGAACTGCTCGGCGACGACGCGCTCGGGCAAATCGCTCCTCACCGCCAGGAGGAAGGCGCCGCAGCGCTCCAGCCGCTCGTCCTCCAGCTTGCCGCGGAACATTCCGTCCGTGCCCGCGGAGAGGTCCACCGTGAGGCACTGCTCCAGCGCCACCGCGCGCATCAGCTCCGACAGGCGGCGGAACAGCTCCTCGAACGTCGCGCGCAGGTTCGTGAACTGGAAGGACGGCAGCGTGGTGGGGTCCGCGCTGGAGGAGAAGGTGCAGAGCTGGCCCGCGCACTGCACCAGCGTCAGATACATATCCCGGGGCCGCAGGTTGCCCGCGTCCAGCGCGTGCTGCAGGAAGGGGATGGTGCCGTTGAGGGCGTTGAGCTCCAGGAAGAGCGTCACGTCGCCCGCGGTGAACTCCAGCGCGGACGCGTCCCGGTGGCGGCGGCGCGAGGCGAGCTGGCGCTGCTTGGAGACCATCAGCCGCAGGAGCGTGCGCAACTCGCCCATGACGAACGGCGACGCGTCGATGCGCAAGGAGGGCGGGACGTAGGCGTCGACCACGGCCAGGCTGCCGGACTTGTCGCGCGTCAGCTCGAACAGCTTGATGGCCTCGAAGTCGTCACGCGGCTCGGTGCCGAAGAGCAGCCGCACGTTGCGCTGGCCGAAGCCCACCTGGGAGATGGACGTGGACGCCGTCAGGTCGCTGATGGGCCGCGTGACGGGCGTGTAACGCGGACTGCCGCCAATGCGCTCCCCGCTGCCGTAGCTCTCCACGCCGCTGCGCTCGCGCGGCACGCCCAGGTACACGTCCAGGGTGCGCTGCGCGGGAGGGAAGTAGCCCTCGGCGGGACGCGCGGAGGGGGCCTCGGCGTCTCCGGACTCGAAGGACACCGTCAGCCCGTCCGGCAGCACCCCGACGAAGTTCGACAGCTGCACCTGGCCGGCGCGCAGGCCCTCCAAATCCAGCTCCATGGCCACCACGCCCCAGGGATAGGGCTCCAGGGCCCCCAGCCGGTTCTCCAGGAGCTGCTCGTGATACAGGTCCTGTTGCTGGAGGTGGTGCGGGCTCATGAACATGCCCTCGGACCACACGACGCGCTGCGCGGACTTCATGCGCCTCTCCGGGGCGACTCTCGGTCGCCGGATTCGGGGTTGTTGTGTTGCTCCGGCGCCACGCTGAGGGGCCGGAACATCAAGTCGATTTGATAACCCTGGAGCCGGTAGCGGAAGACCTCGTCGTCCTCCTTCGGCGGCCCCTGGTCTCCGGCGGGACGCTCCACGCAGCGCGACTCCGGCACCACGGGCAATGTCGCCACCGCGCGCCAGGAGTAACCCAGTGGCTGTCGGAACAGGCCCATGGCGAGCACGAAGCGCGCCTTCGGGTCCCTCTGAATCCAGCGCTTCTCCTGCTTGCCGGGCGCCACGACGACTTCGGCCACCTGCAGCAGGTCCTCCTTCAGCAGCGCCTCGGGCTTGCCCCACAAGTCACGGAAGCCCGCGCGCTCCAGCTTCACGCTGTCCTTGAGCTGGACAATCTGGACCACGGTGGGCAACGAGCGCCCTTTGGAATCCGGATTGAGTTGCTCGGCCGCGTCCACCACCACCTGGAACGGAGGCGGTGTCTCGCAGGCGAAGGGCACGCGTTTCGCGCAGCCCGCTCCCACGCTCAAGGCCAGCGCCTGCGCGGCGACCACACCCCACCGAAGGCACCGGCCGGCCACCCCCGCCGCACCGGCGCCAGTGTGTCCTAGCGCCAAATTCCACATTCCTTTTGAGGGCCCGGCACCGTCTTCGGTTCCGTGCGAAGCGTAAAGTGCCAGACACAGTGGACCGGTTTCAAGCCACCCCCCTGGGTCCGCCTGAAACGATTTAGTTTTCGGAGATTTTGGAGCCCTTGATGATGACGTCGCCGCTGCCGGTGACTTCAATCTTGGCGCCCTTGATGACGACGTCCCCGTTCTTCTTCACCTGCAACGTGGCGGAGCCGACCTTGAGGGTGAACTGCTCCTCGGCGACCAGGGAGATCTCCTTGGCCTGCAGGACGTAGGCGTCCTTGGTGGCGTGGTTGGATTTGCCACCGACGCTGACGATGAGGTCCTTGTCCACCTTCAACATCCGCGACTTGCCAATCTCTTCCGACAGGTCTCCGCCCACCTGCGTGGAGCGGGCGCCCTTGACGGACTCGGACTTCTTGGCGCCGACGACCTCCACCTTGGCGCCGCCCACCTGCTCGGATTTGACGCCGCCCACCAGCTCGTTGAAGGCGGCGCCCACGCTGATGGCGAGCGCTCCGCCCACGGTGAGCATCTTCCCCAGGCCCACCGTCTCCGCCGACGCCATGCTGACCGCCAGGCTCTGGCTGCCGCTGACGCCGATGGACTGGTCGCCCTTGATGGACTCGGTGTGGTTGCCGGCCACGGTGGTGGAGCGGTTGCCGGTGACGGCCAGCGACTGGTTGCCGCTGATGGTGCTGTCGTCGTCCTTCTTCACCTGGAGGGACTGGTTGCCCTCGATGACGCGCGCGCGGTCCTTCTTCACCAGCAACGTCTCGTTGCCTCGGACCTCCTGCGTCTTGTCGTTCTCCACGACGACGTTGAAGTCCTTCTGCGCGTGCAGATAGACGAGCTCCGAGCCAGCCGCGTCCTCGAAGCGCAGCTCGTTGGAGCCGTCGCCGCCGGGGCTGGAGCTGGAGCGCAGGGTGCTCTGCGTCTTGCTGCCGGGCAGGTCGATGGGCGGCGGATTCTGGCCGTTGTAGACGCTGCCGGTGACGAGGGGGCGGTCCGGGTCTCCCTCCAGGAACTCCACCACCACTTCATGACCGATGCGCGGCAGGTACAGCGCGCCCCAACCCGGGCCGGCCCAGGCCTGGCTGACGCGAATCCAGCAGGAGCTCTTGTCGTTGGCCTTGCCCTCGCGGTCCCAGTGGAACTGGACCTTGATGCGGCCATGCTCGTCGGTGTGGATCTCCTCGCCCGCGGGCCCGACGACGCGCGCCGTCTGCGCGCCGGGGATGACGGGGCGGGGCGTCACGCGCGCGGGCCGGTAGGGGATGTCCGCGGGCTGGCAGAGGAACTCGTTGCGGTAGCCCTCGCGCGAGCGCAGCGTGGACTGGTCGATGCTCACCGCCTCCGACTGATGGCCGGTGTGTCGCACGGAGATGGGCAGGTACTTGCGATTGACGGCCGTGTCGGGGTGCTCGGCCAGCTCGAAGACGTGACCGGGGCAGACGCGTCGGGAGTAGCTGGCGCCCGTCACCGTCTGGGTGCGCGCGCGCAACTCCTCCAGGCGCACCTGGGCCAGGTTGCGGCCGGGGCCCGGCTCCTCGTAGCGGCCAGGGTAGTCGTAGATCTCCAGCGCCGTCTCGCCGTCGTCGGACTCCGCCTCCGCGCCCAGCATCTGGGCGGGGCGCAGGAAGTTGTAGTCACGCAATGCGACGACGCCGGGCTGGACCTCCGTGCGGGCCACCAGTTCGTGCACGTACTCCTGCGAGGCAATCATGTGCGAGCGCTCGCGGAAGACGAGCTTGGACTCGCCCTGCATGGGCGGATTGGCCGACGAGCCATCGCCCAGCACCATCATGTGTGAGCTTTCGGCGTGCTCGAAGAAGTAGAAGATGCCTTCCTCCTCGAGCAGCCGCGAGACGAAATCCAGGTCCGACTCGCGGTACTGCACGCAGTAGTCGCGCACGGGGTAGGAGCCGGTGAGGGCCAGGCGGTGCTCCACCTTGGACTCGTCCAGGACCTTGTGGACGATCTGCGGGACGGTCATCTCCTGGAAGATGCGGCTCTTGCGGCGGTGGCGCAGCGTCCACAGGCGCGGGACGACGGTGACGCGGTAGCGGCGGCGCTCGGGGCCGCTGCCTTCATCCCAGCGGGTCATCCGCGAGACGACGCCCTGGAAGAAGCGGGCGGTGCCGTCACCGAGCATCACCGTCAGGCGCGCGTCCTTGCCGAGCAGCAGCTTCTCCTCCACCTCGAGGTCGGGCCGGACGGCGAGGGCGACCTCGACGGTGTAGGGCTGGGAGAGCGTCTCCTCGGCCTCGAAGCCGAGCACCGCCAGCTCCGCGGCCGTGAAGGAACCTGCCTCGAACTCGAACTCGGCCTGGTTCGCGAGCAACGCGGCGTTCGCGATCATCAGAGTGCCCCCGGCGCCAGACCCCGCGCGAGCCGCGGGGAGGTGAGTGATGCGCCAGCATGCCACGAATTGACCGGGCGTGAATCCCTGGCCCGAGATTTCAGTGGCAGCGTTGTCACGGGGCTCTCGCGCCGGAGGACCCGATGGGTGCGGGCTGGAGAGAGCGCGGGGACATCTGGTGTAGAGTGGACGCGGGGGGCCGGCTTGAATCGTGGGACGGCTCCGGGGTACCCACACGCCCATTCATCCGGGAGAATCATGAGACGAAGCAGGCTGCTGCGAGGCGTCCTCGCGTTCGCGTTCGTGCTGACGTCCGCGAGCGCCGGGGCCCAGGACGACGCGCCCCCCGCTCCCACTGAGTCGCCCCTGAGAGGCTTCGACCTGGAGCGGCTGGAGCTGAATCCTGGCGCGGAAGGCTCGCTGCTCGTGGGGCTGGGTGAGCTGCTCCCGATGGGTGACTTCCGGGCGACGGTGGCGATGCAGTACGCCCACGAGCCGCTGGTCTACATGAACACCGGAAAGAAGCTCGCCGTCGTGGGCAGCCGCGCGACGGCGCACCTGGCCGCGGCCTATGCGCCGTTGAGCTGGTTGCAGGTGGGGTTGCAGGTCCCACTGGTGGCGTTTCAGGGTGGCAACAGCACCGGGTTGGCGGGTGCGGGCATTCCGGAGCCGCGCGCGCAGACGCTCTCCACGCCGTCGTTGAGCGCCCGGGTGGGGCTCTTGACGCAGGAGGCGTCGGGCATCCTGGACCTCGCGGCGGAGCTGGGGGTGGGTGTGCCCCTGGGCAGCGCGGAGGGCTTCTCGAGGGATGACGGCTCGGTGCGGCTGTCGCCGAGGCTGATGGTGGGGCGGCACTTCGGCCGCATCCGCGCGGGCCTGGAGGTCGGCTACGTCCAGCGGGACAAGATGCTGCTGACCGAGCGCACGGGGGACCTGGAGGACGAGGTGGGGCAGGAGATGCGCCTGGGCGCGGCGCTGTCCACGACGGGGCGGCGGCTGCGCTGGGAGCTGAACGTGCGCGCGATGCTGCCGCTGACGAATCAGCCCGGCGCGGTGGAGTTGTTGCCGGGCGCGCGTTACCTGGCGAGTCCGTCGCTGGAGCTGTTCGCCCTGGCGGGCATGGGTGTGGGCTCGGCCCCGGGGACGCCGTTGTTCCGGCTGATGGTGGGTGGCTCGTTCGGCAAGGTGGTGCCGACGCGCGGGCCCGGTGAGTCGTCGGTGCGGTGTGAGCCGGGGTTGGTGCGGACGCTGAAGGACCCCATCCAGGAGTGCCCCGACTCCGATGAGGACGGGGACGGCATCATCAACAGCGTGGACCGCTGTCCGCTGGTGCCCGGAGACGCGGCGCGCGGTGGCTGCTCGGCGCAGGACACGGATGGCGACGGCATCGAGGACATGCTCGACGAGTGCCCGGACAAGAATGGCCCTCCCGCGCGCAATGGCTGCCCTGTCGAGGACCGGGACAAGGACGAGGTCGAGGACAGCAAGGACAGTTGCCCGGATGACCCGGGACCGGAGGACAACCGCGGCTGCCCGGTGCGTGACTTCGACAAGGACGGCATCGAGAACGACAGCGACGAGTGTCCCAACGAGCCGGGCCCGGCGGAGCGCAAGGGCTGCCCGGAGATGGACTCGGACAAGGACGGCGTGCCCAACCGATTGGACAGCTGCGTGAAGGACGTGGGCGCGGCGAACAACCTGGGCTGCCCGGCGAACGTGCCGCCGCTGGTGGAGATCAAGGCGGGCCACCTGGAGCTGATGGAGAAGATCTACTTCGAGGCCTCGGGCGTGGTCATCCAGAGCCGCTCGCTGGAGCAGCTCAACTGGGTGGCGCGCATCGTCAAGGAGCACCCGGAGTTGCCCATGGTCGTGGTGGGCGCGCATACGGATCTGCGCTCGCCGCTGGATGCCAGCCGGCGCTTGTCGCAGGCCCGCGCGGACGCGGTGCGCCAGTACCTCATCAGCAAGGGGGCTCCGGCGGACCGGTTGATGGCGGTGGGCTTCGGGAAGACCAAGCCGAAGGTGACCCCGGAGAACACGTATCAGGACCGCGAAGAGAACCGCCGCATCGAGTTCAAGTTCGTCGACCCGCAGGAGTCGCGAGGAGCGGCTCCCGCGGACGGAGCCGTGAAGCCAGGGGAGGTGCGGCCATGAGAACGCTGCTGACGCGAGTGCTGCTGTGGGGCGTGCTGTTGATGTGTGGCACGGCGAGCGCGGAGCCGGACAGGTTCGGGCTGGGTGGGGCGACCGGTGCGGTCAATGACGTGACCTTCACGACCACGGGGTCGCCGCACCTCATCAACAACCACAAGGCCCTCAGCGCGAATGCGAACAAGGGGGACACCGTCCTGTCGTTCACGGGGACCTTCACGGGGCTCGCCAACAACGGCTACCTGATGATCATCCAGTCCACGGGCCTGAGCCCCGTGCCCGCGAGGGGAACGACGACACCCGTCGACCTGTTTGGTGGCGGGACGCCGACCGTGGGGCAGTGGGAGCTGGCGGAGATCCGGTCCTTCAACGCGAACTCGGTGACCCTCACGAGGCCGCTGGCCAACAGCTACAAGGCGGCTGGCGCGCAGATGCTCACGGTGCCTCGTTACCGGAACGTCATCATCCAATCCGGTGCCACCGTCAGCGCGGCCCCGTGGAGTGATAGCCCGGATGGGAAATCGGGGGGGGGGGCTGGCGTTCCTGGCCAGTGGAACCCTGACCAACAACGGGACGATTCAGGCATCGGGGTTGGGGCTGCGCGGGGGCGTCTATATGCCGGATGCGGTGGGTTCGGCATGTAGTGATTCAGGGGTGGGCAAGTTGGGGCTCAGTGGCGAGGACATCGTGCCCGCGCAGGCGAACTCCGTGGACAACTCCGCGAATGGCGGAGGCGGCGGTTCATGCAACACGGGTGGTGGTGGTGGCGGAGGCAACGGTGGACCGGGAGGAGTGGGCGGTCGTGGAAGGTTGAGTGGTAACGACATTCCCGGGGGAAAAGGGGGCGTTGCGCTGAGCGGTTCCTCCATGAGCTGGCTCACGTTCGGTGGCGGAGGCGGAAGCGGACACACACGGGGCACTGCCACGGATGGAGCAGGCGGGAGAGGAGGCGGAATCATCTTCATTCGCGCGGCTTCTCTCGCGGGAAGTGGAGAGATCCTGTCGAACGGTGCGCCCGGGGTGCCAACTGGGGCGACCCTGGTGGGACATGGTGGTGGCGCCGGGGGAACCCTGCATCTGCGCTTCACGGGAAGTGGCACGTGCGGTGCGAACAAGGTGATGGCGGGAGGCGGTAAGGGGGCGGACAGCGACACGAACTCGGGGCCTGGTGGTGGTGGTGGTGGTGGCCGCGTGTTCTTCCAGGCGCAGGGACTCGCTACCTGCGCTCCCGTCGCACCCGCTGCCCTCGGGGGAATGCAGCCCACCGTCCACAACGGCGCCCAGCCTACCGCCACCAGCCTGGTGGACTACGCGGGCACCGTCACGGTCCTGGACTCGGGGTTCGTTGATGTGATTGCCCTGCCGACCTTCGCGAGTCCTCCCGGCCTCGACTCCTGGACGAACAACCCGTTGCTGAAGGGGAAGACGCAGCACGGGTTTTCGGAGGTCCTCTTCTACACGGTGGGCGGAGCATCGGCGCCCTTCACCTATACGCCCCTGAACACCCGGACGGCTTCCGACAGCCTGAAGGAGTTTGTCTATCCATACGCCCCCGCGAGCAGCAACAACACGCCGTTTCGCCTGGTGGCTCAAGCCGGATACATGGGGGCCTATAGCGACCTGACTCCCGAGCTGAGGTTCAACTTCGACAACGTCCCGCCGTCGACGACGCTCACTCCGGACACTGTTCCCCTGGTGTCTCGCTTCACGAGTGCCAAGTTCGACATGACCTCGTCGGAGCCCAACGGCACCTTCCAGTGCGCGTTGGACAATCTGGGGGTTGTCGGCGATGGCGCCTTCGAGTTGTGCACTCCCTCGAAGACCTTCAACAGCCTCACGACAGGTGACTACCGGGTCACGGCCTACGCGGTGGATCGCGCCGGCAATCAGGACCCGTACCCGAAGAGCTACACGTGGAGGGTGGACCTCACCCAGCCAAACACGGTCATCACGGCTGGGCCCGTGGCGAGTCCCCCTGGCAATCCCACGAACTCGAAGGTGGCTCACTTCACGTTCACGGGAGGCACCACGTACCAGTGCTCGCTGGACGGAGTCCCGGCCGTGGCCTGCGGTCCGAGTCAGACATACACCGCGCTGGCCGAGGGCACGCACACGCTGTCCGTGACGGCCTACAGTGAGTCGGGTGTCGCCGATCCGTCTCCCGCGACGCGCACGTGGGCTGTCGACACCGTGGCGCCCGACACGTCGTTCTTCAACCCGCCCGAGTCGCCGAACAACGCGACCACCGTGACCATCGAGTACCGAAGTCCAGATGCCACGGCGACCTTCCAGTGCTCCCTCAACGGGATTGATTTCACGTCGATGCCCTGTAACGGAACGGGGTCGGGCTCACGCACCTTCAGCGGGTTGGTCTCGGGCACGCGGCAGTTCCACGTTCGCGCCGTGGACCCGGCGGGAAACATCGACCCCTCGCCCATCAGCCATACCTGGGTCGTGGACATCGATCCTCCGGCGTCCATCGTCATCACTGCTCCCAGCGCGGGGCTGGTGAACACGTCCCGCCCCACGATTGTCGGAACGACTGAGCCCGGAGTCCGCGTGGCTGTCACCGTGACGCCCTCAGATCCGGGGCCGCCCCAGACCTTGAACGCGGTGGCAGGCCCCTCCGGGGCCTGGAGCGTGATTCCCGCCGTGCTCTCCGATGGGAGCTACACGCTGAGCGCGGTGGCCACCGATGCGGCGGAGAACACGCGACAGTCCGCGCCTGTGAGCATCACGGTAGACACGCTGCCGCCTTCGCGGCCCGTGCTCGCGGCCAGCATCCAGGGCAGGTACTTCACGACGATGCCCATCAGCCTGAGTGGCATGCTGGAATCGACGGCGGGGCTTACGCCCAACACCCGCGTCACCGTCTACGTGGATGACTCCGTGGTGTTGGGGCCCACCCCCGTGGATGCCCAGGGTGGGTGGAGCGTGTCGTTCACTCCGTCGCCCCTGCAGGATGGTTTCCACTGGGTCCGGGCCATGACGACGGACGCCGCGGGCAATGTCAGCCCGTTCTCCGCCACGCTCACCTTCCATGTGGACCTGAGTGATCCGACGGTGCCCACCATCGACAGCCCGGGTCCCTATCTCACCACGCGCTATCCGACCCTGAGTGGCACCGCGGAGGTGGGGACCTCGCTGCAAATCTATTTCGGGCCGACACCGGACCCCGTCACCGTGAGCGTGAGCCCGAATGGACGATGGAGCTACCTGCGCACCACGCCTCTGAACGAAGGGCCCAACACGGTGTTCGTCCGCTCGACAGACGCGGCGGCGCGTGTCACGGATTCAGCCCCGGTGTCGTTCATCGTGGATGTGACGAAGCCGGAGACGACCATCATCGAGGCTCCGCCGCCTCGTGATGGCAACACCACGGTCCTCTTCCGGCTCGGAAGACCGGAAGCCCTGACCTACGAGTGTCGACACATCTACGAGACGGAAGACGAGGCGCCGGGCCAGCCCGAGGACGACGAGCAGGCGTTCACACCGTGCGAGCTTCCTCCTCCGGGGCCGGGGGTGGATGCGAGCTACATCCAGAAGTCCAACCTGATCGACGGCACGCAGACGCTGTTGATTCGCGCCGTGGATCAGGCGGGCAACCGTGACGACTCACCGGCGTCCCACACGTGGAGCATCAGTACCGGCCCCGTGGATACGGACATCCTTTCGGGTCCGGATGGCGTGGGCGGCCCCATCAGCAGCAAGACCGCGGTCTTCCGGCTGTGGTCCAACAAGGGCCTGATCCCGTTCGAGTGCAAGCTGGACACGGCCTCCACGTTCACTCCGTGCCCCAGGAATCCGGAGGAACCACCGGACACGGCTCGCTACGAGGGCCTGGCGGAAGGCAATCACACGCTCTCGGTTCGAGCCGTTTTCGCGCTTGAGCCGGATACCACTCCGAAGAGCCGCTCGTGGACGGTGGATACCGTGAAGCCGCAGCCTCCGGTCGTCACCGGTCCGCGCTCGGACCGACCCACAAACCTGCGCAAGCCCACCATCCAGGGCCAGACGTTGGAGCCAGGGCTCGTCACCATCTCCATCGACGACGTGCAGGTGGGGACGGTGGAAATCGAGGGAGTGACGTGGCTCTTCACGCCCACCGTGGAGTTGAGCAGTGGTCCGCACGTCATCAAGGCCACGGTGTCTGACCGGGCGGGCAACGTCAGCGACTCATCGCCGCCCTACACCATCCAGGTGGATGCGGATGCTCCCGAGGTGACCATCCTGACAGGGCCGACCGGGCCCACGGGCTGGCTCACCACGGCCAGCTTCACGTTCACCTTCAATGCCTCCGAACTGGTGGAGCGCTACGAGTGCGCGCTCGACGGCGCGGCGGAGTTCGAGGCGTGTGTTTCGCCGTATTCGGGATCCGTGAGCGGCAGCAATGAGAACCACACGATGTTGATTCGAGCGAAGGACATCGCGGGCAACTTCTCCGAGGTGAAGTCGTGGGATTGGAAGGTCGACACGACGACGCCGAACACCACCATCGAGTTCGGCGAGATGAAGACCCTGACCAACTCCCCGGAAGCCACCTTCCGGTTCAGCTCGAATGAGAGCAGCGTGACCTATACCTGCAGCTTCAATGGGTCGCCCTTCGAGAGCTGCAATGCCTCGGGCTACAGCAGGACGGGGTTGGGCAGCGCGGACGAGGAGTCGATGGAGTACACCCTGCAGGTGAAGGCGAAGGACCCGGCGGGCAACGAGGACCCGACGCCTGACAAGTTCACCTGGCAGGTGGACCTGAAGGCCCCCGTGCCGCCCGTGCTGTCGGTTCCCAGGGCGAACGACATCCTGTCGGTGCGGACGCCGACCTTCCAAGGCGATGCGGAGGCGGAGTCGACGGTCTCCATCCAGGAGAATGGGGTGGAGATCGGCACCGTGCAGGCGGACGCGAGCGGTGACTGGCGCTTCGTTCCGCGCACCGAGTTGGACTACGGAAGCCATACGGTGACGCTGGTCGCGAAGGACAAGGCGGGGAACGCGTCGATGCCGTCCTCCCTCGTCAACTTCGTGCTGGACCCGTCGTTGGAGATCGACGCCCGAGGCGGAGGCTTGAGCTGTGCCTCGGCGGGCGGGGGAGGGGGCGTGTCGCTCGTCCTCCTGGCCCTGGGGG
>NZ_JABXEM010000232.1:0-19020 GCF_013372595.1 Myxococcus sp. AM011 | reverse complement strand
GCCCACCAACAAGGCCTGAGGCCCGGGGTTCAGCTCCCCCGGTACGTCGAGTAGCCGAAGGGGCTGAGCAGCAGGGGCACGTGGTAGTGCTCGTCGGGCGCGGCCAGCTCGAACACCACCGACACCGACGGGTAGAAGCCCTTCACGCCGAGCCCCCGGAAGTACGTCCCGGTGTCGAAGGACATCCGGTACACGCCGGGCTCGACGCGAGCGCCGGCCGGCAGGAAGTCGCGCACGCGGCCATCGTCGTTGGTGACGCCGCGAGCCAGCTCCTTCCACTCGCCCGCGGCCACCTGGACTTCCAATGCAATGGGAACACCGGAGGCCGGACGGCCGCGGTTCGTATCGAGAACGTGGGTGGAAAGAGTGCTCATGACGCCAGCAGCTTCTCCAATCGGATGCGGGTGATTTTCGCCTGCTCGCCAGCGGCGATGCGCAGCTCGTCGTCCGGTGCGTTGCCCAGGCGCGCGCGCAGCAGCCCCAGCATCTCCTCCGCGCTCTTGCCCGTGGCGCAGACGAGGAAGATGAAACCGAAGCGCTCCTCGTAGGCCTTGTTGCCGTCGGCCAGCCCTTGGAGCACCGCCTCGGCGGCGCCGCTCACCCCGCCCTGCTCCTGCGAGGACCAGGTGGCGGTGGACGCGAACTTCGCGCGCAGCGAGTCCACGCCGCCGATGCGCGGGTGGTGCTTGAAGGCCTCGTGCCAGTCATCCGGCCCCGTCTGCTCCCAGAGCCACCCGGCCTCCGCCAACACGTGCTCCACGTCCCGGTAGGGCCGCGCGCGCACCATGGCCTCCACCCAGCGCGCGGAGCCACAGCAGCGCAAGAGCTCCTCCTTGGCCGCCTCGGGAGCCAGCGTGTTGAGCCGAGTCAGCGCGCTCATGCCGGCCGCCCGTGGACGCGCAGCCGGCTGACGCCACCGTCGGGGAAGATTTTCAGCCGCACGTGGGTGAAGGGGCCCTTCGCCTTCAGCTCGGACTCGAAGTAGTGGCGATGGTCCGCCTGGAGCTTCGTGCGCGGCAAGAGCTCCGTCCACGCGAGGTCATGCGCGTTGGCGAAGTCCACCACCGGCTCACGCAGGGAGATTCCCTCCAGGGACGCGCTCTCCGGGAAGTTGCCCTTGTAGTGCGCGGTGTCCACCTCCACGCGCTCCACGGAGCCGGGGACGGCCAGCTTCACCACAATCCAGTCGAAGCCCGGCAGCAGGCGCTTGCGGCGCGTCTCCCATCCCTCGCCCATGTTGGCGGCACGGCCCGGGAGGATGAGGTTGTCCTTCGGGCCGAAGAAGGCGTCGTTGCACGCGGACACCGTGCCGCCATTCTCCGCCGCCGCCAGGTCCACCGAGCCATTCGCGTGCGTCAGCCGCGCCAGGTCCGGCCTCACCTCGCCGTGGACGCGGAAGCGCGCCACGCCACCATCCGGGTAGATGTTGAGGCGCAGGTGCGTCCAGCGCTGCTCACTGAGGATGGGGAAGAGGTTGCGCGAACCGCCCTGCAGCCGCAGCTGCGGGAGGATGCGCGTCCACTTCGCGTCCACCAGCGACTCGGCGGAGGGCGAGCCTTCTACCTCCAGCGCGTCCACCGAGGCGTACTCGGGGAAGTTGCCCACGAAGTGGTTGGTGTCGACATCCACGCCGCGCAACACGCCGGGCAGCCCGAGCTGGAGGATGCACCAGTCGTGACCGGGAACGCGCTTGCGGCGCGACTCCCAGCCGTCCATCCACTTGCCCTGCTCGGTGTACTTGTCGGGGATGAAGACGCCTCGGCCGGGCTTGAGCAGGTTCTCCTTGCCGGCGAAGAACTCGTCACTGGCCAGCAGGGCCTTGCCGCCGACCTTCTCCGCGGCCAGGTCGATGAGCTCGGTGAAGCCGACGCGCAGCTTCCCCTCTTCCGGTGCATGCATGGTGTGTACTCTCCAAAGGCTTCAAGCGGCGATGCGCGCCGAGGACGGGCGGCGCACCCAGGTTCCACTCGGACGCGGGAAGGGCTGCCCGCGCTCGTAGATTTTCGTCCCGCGAAGGAACGTCGTCTCCACCACGCCCGAGAGCGTGCGGCCCGCGTACGGCGTCAGCGGGTGACGGTGCTGGAGCCGCTTGGGCTCCACGGTGAATGTGGCCTCGGGGTCGAACACCACCAGGTCCGCGTCAGCGCCGGGTGACAGCGTCCCCTTGGTGCCGTGCAGTCCCACCAGCCGAGCCGGGGCTTCACACATCCAGCGGACCAGCGTCTCCAGACCGTGGCCACGCCTGGCCGCCTCGGTCCACACGGCAGACAGGCTGAGCTGGAGCGACGCGATGCCGCCCCACGCCGCGCCGAAGTCACCGCGCTCCAGGAGCTTCAGCGCCGGCGTGCAGGGCGAGTGGTCCGACACGACCAGCTCGATGTCGCCCCGCGCCAGCCCGGCCCAGAGCCGCTCGCGATTCTCAGCCTCGCGGATGGGGGGCGCGCACTTGAAGTGGGTGGCCCCATCCTCGATTTCCTCGGCGGTGAAGCTGAGGTAGTGCGGACACGTCTCCACCGAGACATCCAGTCCCTCCCGGCGCGCGTCTGCCAGCAACGGCAGCGCATCCGCCGACGACAGATGGACGATGTGGACCCGGCAGCGGTGCTGACGCGCCAGCTCCATCATCATCCGGATGGCGTCCTGCTCCCAGCGGCGAGGCCGGGACTCCAGATAGGCGCGGTACGTGCGCGGGCCGCCCGCGTCCGCGGCCTCCAGCGGAGACTCCAGCTCCGCGTGGACAATGAGCGGAATGCCCCGCCGCGCGAGAATCGGCATCGCCACGTCGAGCACCGCGCGGTCCGCCGGGGGAAACTCGTCCACGCCCGAGGGGCACAAGAAGCACTTGAAGCCCGCGACACCCGCGTCGATGAGCGCTTCCAACTCGTCCGCGTTGCCCGGAATCACCCCGCCCCAGAAGCCGTGGTCCACCTGACTGGACTCGCTGGCGGCGCTCGCCTTGAGCTTCAGCGCCTCCAACGTGGTGGTGGGCGGCAGCGAGTTGAGCGGCATGTCCACGACGGTGGTGATGCCGCCGGCCGCCGCCGCGCGCGTGGCCGTCTCGAAGCCCTCCCACTCCGTGCGGCCGGGCTCGTTGATGTGCGCGTGGCAGTCCACCACGCCGGGCATCACCACGTGGTTGCCCACGTCCGTCACCGTCAGGGCCCCGAGGGCCTCACCCGGCCCGGCCACCTTCACCACCCGCCCGTCCTTCACCACCACCACCGCCTCGCGCAAACCACCCGCCGCGAGGACGCGACGGCTGCGCAGCCCGAACTCACCACTGCTCATGGCTCGAATTCCTTCTCGTCGAAGCACTCCAGGGCGCTGAAGAACGCGTCCCGGTCATCCACGTAGAGCTGCCGCGTCACGCCCGCCGTCAGTCGAGGCAGGCTGTACTTCATGCCAGAGATGCTCGCGCCACCGAAGCCCAGCGAGAGCAGGCACCCGAAGGTGTAGTTGAAGATGGACGACAGATGCGGCGCGCGGCCCGGGTGCTTCTCCTGCAACTCGAAGCCGGGCCCCAGGTACGGATGGCGCAGCAGGTCCGTGTGCGACTGGCCCGAGGGCGGCGTGAAGCGGTCCTTCCAGAGCGCGATGTCCTGATGCAGGTTCGCCAGCTCTGGACGCAGCGAGAGGTCCGTCACCGTGCCGCTGCCGACGATGAGCTTGTCGAAGGTGTAGTGCCCCTGCGGCGTGGTGATGCGGACCCGTCCGTCCACGGCCTCGGCGCCCACCCACGGGCTCTCCGCGTGCAGGTGGAACTGCGGATACGCGCGTGCACGGCGGTACGTGTCGGCGGGAGGCAACTGCCCCATCTCGAAGATGCGGTGGATGAAGCGCCACTTGTCCGCGTCCGGCAGGTCCGCGTGGTGCTTGAGGAAGCCGACGAACTCCGCCCAGCGGTACGGGTTGACGGTGGGCAGCGTCTTGCGCCGGTAGAAGAGACGCACCTCGCCCGCGCCGTGCTCCAGCGCGACGGAGGCGTTGTCGAACGCGGAGGCCCCCGCGCCGAGCACGCCGATGCTGCGCCCCCGCAGCGCCTCGAAGTCGATGTCCTCGCGCGTCTGCGCGTACAGCTCGCGAGGCAGCCCCGCCACCACCGCTGGGACTTCCCAGCGTCCCGAGCCGTCGATGCCCGTAGCGAGCACGATTTTGCGGGCGTGGAGGACCTCGCTCTGTCCCGTGCGCACGTCCTCCAGCGGCACCTGGAAGCAGTCGTCCTCCGCGCTCCAGGTCAGCGCGCCCGCGCGCGAGCGGCAGCGCACGGGGATGCCCAGCGTGCGCCGGTACCAGCCGAGGAAGTCCGCCCACAGCTCCTTGGGGATGCGCTCCAGGGACGTCCAGGCGGCCTCGCCATACTGGGCCTCGAACCAGGACTGGAAGCAGAGGTTGGGCAGGTTGTGGTCGGGGCCGGTGAGGTGCTTGGGCGTGCGCAGCGTGTGCATGCGCGCGAAGGTCTTCCAGGGCCCCGCGAGGTCCTGCTCTCCGTCATCGACGACGAGCAGGTTCGTCACCTTCTCGCGCATCAGCCCGAAGGCGGCGGTGAGGCCGCTCTGTCCTCCGCCGATGATGAGGACATCCAGCA
The DNA here is from genome assembly GCF_013372595.1 of Myxococcus sp. AM011. Classification (NCBI taxonomy): domain Bacteria; kingdom Pseudomonadati; phylum Myxococcota; class Myxococcia; order Myxococcales; family Myxococcaceae; genus Myxococcus; species Myxococcus sp. AM011. Next base: position 14,435 of record NZ_JABXEM010000232.1, on the reverse strand, counting down.
CGGGCTCGCCGGCGCGGGTGCGGCGGGGGAGCACCCAGGAGCGGCGGGGATACTCCAGCCGCTCGAGGTCCTTCCGGAGCGCCTCTTCCAGGGCGGTGAGGCCAGGGACGGGCGGCATCGCGGGGCTCGGGGGCGGGATGCGCATGCCCTATCGTAACCGCGCGCTGTGTCGCCCGGTCAATGTGCCCCCCTCGCACGGTATGAGCCTCCGGGCGGGGTGGTGGGAAATACCCGGCCAGGCTGGGGGTTGACAGCGGGTGTCCGGGTGCAGACGACGGCCTGCTTCCACGCTTCCCCGGTGGAGTCGGTTGGTTCATGCTCCCCGCCCTTTTCGCCCTGTCCCGAGGTCCACCGCGTGATCAACGCCATCCCCCGCGTCCCGGCTCCCCGAAACGAGCCCATCCTGCCCTACGCGCCCGGTGCTCCCGAGCGCCGCGAGCTCCAGGCCGCGCTCAAGCGCATGGCTGGTGAGCAGATCGACATCCCGCTCATCATCGGCGGCAAGCAGGTGCGCAGCGGCAAGACGGACACCGTCCGCATGCCGCACCGGCACTCGCACGTGCTGGCCACGCTGCACGAGGCGGACGCCAGCCATGTCGAGCAGGCCATCCAGGCCGCCCTGGCCGTGAAGGAGGACTGGGCGCGGATGCCGTTCGCCTCGCGCGCCGCCATCTTCCTGCGCGCCGCGGAGCTGCTCGCCACGCGCTACCGCCCGCTCATCAACGCGTCCACCATGCTGGGTCAGTCCAAGACGGCCCACCAGGCGGAAATCGACGCGGCGTGCGAGGCCATCGACTTCCTGCGCTACAACGTCCACTTCGCCGAGCAGATCCTGGCCATCCAGCCGGAGTCCTCGCCGCAGACGTGGAACATGTTGGACTACCGCCCGCTGGACGGCTTCGTGTTCGCGGTGGCGCCGTTCAACTTCACGTCCATCGCGATGAACCTCTGCACCGCGCCGGCCATCATGGGCAACGTGGTGCTGTTCAAGCCGTCCTCCACGGCGGCGCTGAGCGCCTGGTACTTCATGGAGCTGCTCCGTGAGGCGGGCCTGCCCGACGGCGTCATCAACATGCTCAACGGCGACGGGCCCACCATTGGCAACCCGACGCTGGCCAGCCCCCACCTGGGCGGCATCCACTTCACCGGCTCCACGCCGACGTTCAACTCCATGTGGAAGACGGTGGGAGAGAACATCGGCCGGTACAAGCAGTACCCCCGGCTGGTGGGTGAGACGGGCGGCAAGGACTTCATCGTGGCGCACGCGTCGGCTGCGGACGACGTGGAGGCGCTCGCGGTGGCCATCGTCCGCGGCGGCTTCGAGTACCAGGGCCAGAAGTGTTCGGCGGCCAGCCGCGTCTACGTCCCCGAGTCCATGTGGCCCAAGCTGAAGTCCCGCCTCCAGGCGCTCATCGGTGACATCCGGATGGGCGACGTGACGGACTTCCGCAACTTCATGGGCGCGGTCATCGACGAGAAGTCCTTCAAGAAGGTCTCCTCGTACATCGACCTGGCGAAGCAGGACGGCGAGGCCAGCATCGTCGCGGGCGGAGAGGCGGACCGGAAGGAAGGCTGGTTCGTGAAGCCCACGCTGGTGCAGCTCACCAACCCGCGTCACCGCATCATGCGCGAGGAGGTCTTCGCGCCGCTGGTGGGCGTGTACGTGTATCCCGACGCGAAGTACGTGGAGACGCTGCGCGAGGTGGACCAGAGCGCGACGTACGCGCTGACGGGCGCCATCTTCGGCCGTGACAGGAAGGCCATCGACACGGCGATGAGCGAGCTGCGTCACGCGGCGGGAAACATCTACATCAACGACAAGCCCACGGGCGCGGTGGTGGGCCAGCAGCCCTTCGGCGGCTCGCGGGCGTCGGGCACCAACGACAAGGCGGGCTCGCTGCTCAACCTCATCCGGTGGACCAGCCCTCGCACGGTGAAGGAGACCTTTGTCTCGCCCGCGAAGGTGCCGTATCCGTTCATGGACAGCGACCCCCACGATGGGGGTATCTAGGCTCGTATGAGCCGAGCGTTCCCCGGTATCGCAGGGTTGGAGACGTACGCGTTGGTGGACGGTGGGTGCCGCGTGGAGGTGATTCCTTCACGCGGGGCCCTCGTCTCGAGGATGACGGTGGACGGCGACGAGGTGCTGTACCTCGACGAGGCCACCGTGGCGGACCCGGCGAAGAACGTGCGCGGTGGCATCCCCGTGCTGTTCCCCATCGCCGGGCCCCTTCCGGGTGACACGTACCCGGCGGACCGCAAGTCCTTCACGATGTCGCAGCACGGCTTCGCGCGGCGGCTGCCGTGGACCGTGCGCCAGGCGGAGGACTCGCTGCTGGTGGTGGGGCTGTCCTCCACCGAGGAGACGCTGCGCCAGTTCCCGTGGCAATTCGACGCGCAGCTCACCTTCTCGCTGGTGGGCACGCGGCTCACGTTGGACTTCGACGTGGAGAATCGCGACACGCGCCCCCTGCCCCTGCACCTGGGCTTCCATCCGTACTTCCGGGTGCCCGACGCGGCGAAGGCCGTGGCCACGGTGGAGACGGACGCGACGCACGCGTGGGACAACCGGAACAAGCGCGAGGTGCCCTTCACGGGGCTCGACCTGACGCAGGACGAGGTGGACTTGCACCTGAGAGACCACTCCGGCCCTGGGACGGTGCTGGGACGCGGACCGGGTCTGCGGCCGGTGCACCTGTCGTGGAGCCCGGAGTTCAAGGTGCTGGTGGTGTGGACCCTGCGCGGCAAGGACTTCGTCTGCGTGGAGCCGTGGACGGCCGCTGCTGGGGCGTTGGCTACTGGCGAGGGACTGCTGCATGTGGAGCCCGGTGAGCGGGCGTCACTCGCGTTCGACATCGAGGCGTGAAGCAGGCCCGACGTTGAGTGCTCACGGACGTGGCGTCAGCCGGGAGGCGAACTCGCGCATGGCGGAGGCCACGGCCTCCGGGCGCTCCACCCAGGGGAAATGGGCCGCGCCCTCCACCGTCCTGTGGAGGATGTGCGGCCCCTGGAAGGCGGGCTGCGACCACGGCGTCTGCTGGACGATGCGGTCCTCGGCGCCGCTGATGATGAGCGTGGGCAGGGAGCGCGGCCACCACGTGTGGACGTACGTCTCATCGAAGGCGCGGTCGGACCAGTCGACGGCCGCGCGGTTGTAGGGCATCCGCCGCAGCAGCTCGCGTCCCGTGTCGAGGCCCTCTGCCGTGAAGTTCCACTCCGCTGATGCCACCGCGATGTCGCGGAGCCGCTCGTTCGTGCGCTCGGCGTCATAGCGCTGGCTCGCGGCGTCGACTTCGGGAAGGGGATGCCGTTGGGTCATCGCGAAGAACGGCGCACGCCAGCCCGCGTCGGGTGCCGTGCTCACGAGCACCATTCCCACGAGCAACGTCTCCAGTTCCGGCACGGACAGCAGATACATGCCTCCGGTGGAGTGTCCCAGGTAGACGCAGTTCGGGAGCGCGCGGGCGGCCTCGACGAGAACGCGGGGCCACACGTCGAAGGGGACCTCGGGGGAGCCCGGGGGCGAGACGTTCGACCCATCTCCCGGCAGGTCCACCATCCAGCACGTGCCGGGAACATCCAGGACGTCCGCGAGCCCGAGCAGGCTCTCCGAGCCAATCCCAGGCCCGCCGGGGAGCAGCAGCCAGTTGAAGGCGCCTGGGCGAGAGCTCCTCTGGCGAAGACGCACCCCCGACGGGGTGAAGAACTCTGTCGTGAAGGCCGCGTCGTGCATGGACTGAACCTAGACCAACGCGCGGGAGTTCAGACACCCGGAAGCACTATCTTCGCGAGGCGCCCATCAGTCCCTTCGCCAGGAACTGCAGCTCCGAGCGCAACCACTGACTGCGCGGCTCGCTGTCCTCGGAGCGATGCCAGTACAGGTGCAGCTCCAGCCGGGGCAGCGCGAGCGGCATGGGCAACAGGTGGTTGTCCAGCTGCGCGTTGATCTCCTCCGCGCGGCGCCGGGGCATCGTCAGCATCAAGTCTGAACCAGACACGATGCGGCAGGCCGTCTCGTAGTGCCGGCAACGCACCGTCACCTCGCGCTGATATCCCAGACGACTGAGCACCAGGTCCTCCACCGCCAGCCCCGTGCGCCGCGACGATACCGTGACATGGCGCGCTCCCATGTACGCCGCCACGTCCAGCCGCCTGCGCTTACGACTCACCACACAGAACGCGTCATGAGTGAAGGCCGTGTGCCGCAGCTCCGCGCTGGTGGGTTGCTCCACGTCGATGGCCAGATCCAACCGTCCCGACGCGAGGTCCCGCTCCAGTCGCGTCCGCTCCAGTCGCACGCTGCTGATGCGCGCCTCCGGACTTCGCTCCCGAAGCCGAGCCACGAGCCGAGGAACGATGGACGGCTCCAGCATGTCGCTCATCGCCAGCGTGAAGGTGCCCACATCCCGCACGGGCTCGAAACCGCGGGTGTGGTGCACGGCCTGCTGCAACAGGGCGAGCGCCTCGCGAATCTCCGGCGCCAGTCGTTCAGCCAGCGGCGTGGGCGCCACCCCGCGCCCCTCCCGGACGAACAGCGGGGCACCCAGTTGCTCTCGCAGACGGGTCAGCGCATGGCTCACCGCCGACTGACTGAGGAAAAGGACTTCGGCCGCGCGCGTCAGGTTGCGCTCCCGGTAGACGACGTCGAACACCCTGAAGAGGTTGAGGTCGGGAGCCCCGGGCCGCCGGGCAGAGTCATGAACTGGGCTCATGACGACACATGACCAACATTCAGTGGATTCAACAAGAGTCGGGTGCCAAGGATGGACGCCTCTCGTGGAGGAGGCATCACCGTGGACTTCGAGCCCAGCGCCAGAGCCAAGGACTACCTGGAGCGCGTGAAGCGGTTCATGCGCGAGCACATCGAGCCCTCCGAGGAGCGCTACTACCAGGAGGTCATGGAAGCCTCCCGAGGCGGCGACTGGAAGACGTGGCCGGTGTCCTCCGTCATGGAAGACCTCAAGGCCCGCGCCAAGGAGCAGGGGCTGTGGAACCTCTTCCTCCCGGACGAGAAGCTCGCCCCGGGCCTCTCCACGCTCGAATACGCGCCCATCGCCGAGGAGACCGGGCGCAGCCTGATGGCCCCCGAGGTCTTCAACTGCAACGCCCCCGACACCGGCAACATGGAGGTGCTGTGGAAGTACGGCACCCCCGCCCAGCAGGAGCGCTGGCTCAAGCCGCTGCTCGCGGGTGACATCCGCTCGGTGTTCTGCATGACGGAGCCGGGCGTGGCCTCGTCGGACGCCACCAACATGGAGGCCACCGCCGTCGTCGAGGGCGACGAGGTCATCCTCAACGGCACCAAGTGGTGGTCCACCGGCCTGGGACACCCCAAGGCCAAGGTCACCATCTTCATGGCGCGCACACCCGACACCGGGGGCGACCGTCATCACCAGCACTCCATGGTGCTCGCGCCCCTGGACGCGCCGGGCATCACCATCAAGCGCATGCTGCCCGTCTTCGGCGAGTACGACGCGCCCCACGGCCACGGCGAGGTCCACTTCGACAACGTGCGAGTGCCCGTCTCCAACATCATCGGCGGCCCGGGCATGGGCTTCGAGATTGCCCAGGGCCGACTGGGCCCCGGCCGCATCCACCACTGCATGCGCTGCGTGGGCGCGGCGGAGCGGGCGCTGGAGCTGATGATTGACCGGGGCATGAACCGCACGGCCTTCGGCAAGCCCATCATGAACCTGGGCGGCAACCGCGAGCGCGTGGCCGAGGCCCGCATCGCCATCGACCAGGCCCGCCTGCTCACGCTCTACGCCGCGTGGAAGATGGACCAGGTGGGCCCCATCGGCGCGATGACCGAGATTTCCGCCATCAAGGTCGTCGCCCCGAGCATGCTCCAGCGCATCGTCGACGACGCCATCCAGCTTCACGGCGGCGCGGGCGTCTCCAACGACACGGTGCTCGCGGGCTTCTTCGGACAGGCGCGCACCCTGCGCCTCGCGGACGGCCCGGACGAGGTGCACAAGGGCGTCATCGCCCGCATCGAACTGGCCAAGCGCGGCTTCTCCAGGAAGTGACCCACCATGGCCACGAACGCCACGCCTTCCACTACGCTCGACACGCCCGGCTCCATCCGAGCCGGTGAGGAGTTGAACGTCGCCGCCGTCGATGCCTGGCTCAAACACCAGATATCGACGCTCGAGGGCTCGCCCACGGTGACGCAGTTCTCGGGCGGCGCGTCCAACTGGACCTACCGCCTCAAGTATCCGAACCGCGACCTCATCCTTCGCCGGCCGCCGTCCGGAACGAAGGCGAAGTCCGCGCACGACATGTCGCGCGAGTACCGCGTGCAGAAGGCCCTCAAGCCCGCCTACCCCTGGGTGCCGGAGATGGTGGGGCTGTGCCAGGACCCCGCCGTCATCGGCGCGGACTTCTACGTCATGGAGCGCATCGAGGGCATCATCCCGCGCGCCAACATGCCCAGGGGTATGAACCTCGGCCCCGCGGAGACTCGCAAGCTCTGCCTCAACGTCGTGGACCGACTGCTGGAGCTGCATGCCGTGGACGCCCAGGCCGCAGGGTTGTCGTCGCTCGGCAAGGGAGCCGGCTACCCGAGGCGTCAGGTGGAAGGCTGGTCGGACCGCTACGAGAAGGCCCGGACGTGGAACGTGCCGAGCTTCAAGTACGTGCGCGCCTGGCTCAAGGACCACATCCCCGACGATGTCGCCACCTGCGTCATCCACAATGACTGGCGCTTCGACAACGTGGTGTTGGACCCGGGTGACCCCACCCATGTCATCGGAGTGCTCGACTGGGAGATGGCCACGCTGGGCGACCCGCTGATGGACCTGGGCAGCGCGCTGGCCTACTGGGTCCAGGCCGATGACGACTTCTTCATGCGCGCCACGCGGCGCCAGCCTACGCACGTGCCCGGCATGCTGCGCCGCCAGGAGGTCGTCGACTACTACCTCCAGCGCTCCGGCCTGAAGCCCGCCAACTGGACCTTCTACGAGGTCTTCGGAATCTTCCGGCTCGCCGGCATCATCCAGCAGATCTACTACCGCTATCACCACAAGCAGACGCGCAACCCGGCGTTCAAGAACTTCTGGTCGCTGGTGACGTACTTTGACTGGCGCTGCAGGCGCCTCATCCGGAAGGGTGGTCGCTGATGGGCGTGGTGTATCTCATCCGCCATGGGCAGGCGTCCTTCGGCGCGCGGAACTATGACCAGCTCTCCGAGACGGGCTTCATCCAGGCCCGGGTGCTCGGCGAGGCGCTCAAGACGCGGTTGCCCACCCTGGACGCGGTCGTCGCCGGCACGCTCACGCGACACCAGCAGACGGCGGAGACGTGCCTCACCGCGATGGGCACGAGCCTGCTGCCCGCGCGCACGCCGGGCTTCAACGAGTTCGACCATGACGAGCTCGTGGCCCGGCATACGCCGCGCTATGCGAATCACGCGGCCCTGGCGGAGGAGCTGATGGGCGCGAAGGACCCGCGCCGTGCGTTCCAGGAGTTGTTCACCCAGGCCGTGGCGCGCTGGGTCGCCGGGAAACACGACGCGGAGTACACGGAGCCCTGGCCGGTGTTCCGGGAGCGCTGTGTGCGAGCGCTGGACGCGCTCATCCAGGGCCTGGGGCCGTCGAAGACGGCGCTGGTGTTCACCTCGGGCGGCCCCGTCACGGCCATCTGCCAGCACCTGCTCCAGATTCCAGACGAGCACGCGTTCCGGTTGAACTGGACGCTCGCCAACTGTGGCGTCACGAAGGTCATCTACAGTGACCGGGGCCGCTACATGTCCACGCTCAACGAGCACGCCCACTTCGAGGGCGCTCAGAGCGCTCTCATCACCTACCGTTGAGGAACACGGCCATGCGCAAGAACATCCTGATTACCGGCGCGAGCTCCGGACTGGGTGAGGGCATGGCCCGTGAGTTCGCGGCGAGGGGGCGGAACCTCGCGCTGTGCGCCCGGCGCACGGACCGGCTGGAGTCGCTGCGTTCGGAGTTGCTGGCGAAGCATCCGGACCTGCACATCTCCGTGCGCGCGCTGGACGTGAATGAGCACGAGCAGGTGTTCGAGGTCTTCGAGGCGTTCGCCAAGGACCTCGGCAGCTTGGACCGCATCATCATCAACGCGGGCATTGGCGTGGGGAAACGGATTGGCACCGGCAACTTCGCCACCAACGCGAAGACGGCGCAGACGAACTTCGTGGCCGCTGTGGCGCAGTGCGAGGCGGCCGTGGGCATCCTTCGCAAGCAGGGCCAGGGACACCTCGTCACCATTTCATCCATGAGCGCGATGCGGGGGTTGCCTCGCCATCTCACGGTGTACGCGGCGACGAAGGCGGGCCTCGCGACGCTGACGGAGGGCATCCGCGCGGAGCTGATGAACACGCCCATCAAGGTGTCGACGATTTACCCCGGCTACATCCACACGGAGCTGAACGCGGGGGCGAAGAACCTGCCGTTCGCCGTGGACTCGGCGACGGGCTCACGTGCGCTGGTGAAGGCGATTGAGCGCGAGCCGGTAAGCGCCTACGTCCCCGGCTGGCCGTGGACCGTGGTGGGGTTCTTCCTGCGCAACCTGCCGCTCAAGCTCGTCGCGCGGATCTCCTGAGCGGAGGCTTCAGGTCCGCATCTCGCAGGGAGGGGCATGCACGCCCCTCGGAAATCCCGTAGACGGCAAGCAACCACATGCGCCACCTGGCGCCCTGAATCACAGTCGTGGGTGGCCGCCGGGAGCGCTGTGCCCCTATCGTGGCCAGACATGTGGGATCGCCCGGATGAACAGCTCCGCTGGGACGTACTCGAAACCCACTTCGAAGAAGCCTGCTTCTTGTGGACGCAGTGGGAAGGCAACCTGTCTTCCTCGCGCCATACGCTGGCGGACGTCGCGGGAGGCAATGAACTCCGACTGCGGGCGCACCTTCGGGCCCTCGTGCTCGGTGGCCCACGTGTAGCCGAGCGACTCCTGATTCCCGCGCTGGGAGAAGAGGACTCCGAGAAGCTTCGCGTCGCGAGCCACACGCTCCTCGCCATGGACGGATACGCCGACCTCGTGATGCGGACGTTCCAGGAAGCACCGGATGAACTGCGCGGCGCCATGGCACGCGCCCTGTCGCTCAGCGAGCGCCCCGGGTTGTCGAAGCAGCTCCTGCCGCTGCTCGCGATGGATGACCCGGACTTGCAGGCCACGTTGCTCGAAGTGCTCTCCTTCCGGCGGGGACTTCCTCCCGAGCCCCTCCTCCGGCTGTGCCAGCACGAAGTGCCCAGGGTTCAAGCGGCTGCGCTCCGCGCGGCTTGTGCGGTGAACCTTCCGGAAGACCCGAGGCTCCTTCGAAAGGCACTCGGCTCGCCCAGCGCCGCTGTCCGCGCCGCGGGCCTGCGCTGGGGACTGGTCCGCAACAGCCGCGAGGCGTTCCTGGCGTGTCTCGATTGGAGCGACGCGAGGGACGAGGGTGGAGACCTCGCACGCCTGGCGATGTCGATGGGAGGCGAACCCGCGCATCTGACACGAATGCTGCGGTTGCTCGATGTCTCGACGCTTCGCCGTGAGGCGCTGTGGGCCGTGGGCTTCAGCGGCAAGGTCGCGGCGGTAGAGGCCTGCCTCCCCTGGTTGAGGGACGCGAAACACGCGGGCGTCGCGGCCGAGGCCTTCTGCGCCATCACCGGGCTGGTCCTCACGGAGCATTTCCGCAAGGAGCGGGAGGAGCCGGACGAGGAGGAGGACGCCTCGGACGAAGAGCCCCGGGATGCCCACTTGGAGCTGCCACGCCCTGAAGCCATCGAGACCTGGTGGGCCGAGAAGCGTCCTCGATTCGGGAAGGATGCACGGTACCTCGCGGGACGCCCGTTCACGGCGGAAGCCCTGGTGGATTCCTTGAGCAGCGCCGTGACGCGACGACGTGCGCCCCTGGCGCTGGAGCTGGCCATCCGGACCCAGGGACGACACGCGGTGGAGGTGCTCGATTTCTCGCACCTCCAGACGCATCGATTGACGGAGCTTCGCTCCCTGGGAAGCCGGGCCCTCTGGACCGGTCCCTTCCTGACGCAGATGAGCCACTGAGCACACGAGGTGTCACATGGGTACGAGTGTCGGCGTCAACAAGCTCTCGGTCGTCCACAAGGACACGGGTCTTCACAAGCCCATCGGGAACGCCCTGGAGGGCGGGGCCTGCCTCTCAGGACACGAGTCGGACTACCACAAGAAGAACAGCTGCTCTTATCGCTATCAGGCCGTCGAGCATTCCCGTAGCAACAAGGGACGCGGTGACATCTACAAGGTTTCCGCCGACGGCCACGCGCGCATCGCTCAAGCCCATGGCGGGGGACCCATTCCGACCTCGCGATACCTCACCCGGCGCGGCTCCAGTCCGGAGAACCCCTCCGGCCGATATCCCTGGGACGGTGACTATGGCGACCACCTCACCGTGCCACAGCCGGGCGATTGGGATATCAATGGACCCACACGCGTGGGCGCCGTGGATGCCGCAGGGAAGCCGATTGGCCCGGGGATGAACTTCACCACCTCGTTCTGGCCCTATTGGAACAATGCCCACCACATGATTCCCAAGGGCACCCTGAACACGGCGATCGCGAATGCGGATACTGATCCGCGGATCGTGAATCTCATTCGAGCGGGACTTCTCAAGGCTCCCTACAACGTCAACCACTACGTCAACATGATCCTCCTGCCCATGGACACCGAGGTGGGCAAGATCCTCAACCTCCCAAGACATCTCTCACTGGATGATGGGTCGACCGCGTTTGACCAGAAACCCAAGTTCGACCACATTCCCTACAACCACAAGGTCGCGACCCGGCTCAAGGCCATCATGAGCGACTACAAAGAGAGAGCTGCGGAAATCAAAGGAGAAAATCAGGACTGCGACATCAAGAAGATGACTCCACTCTCCAAGAGGAAGCTCCACACGCTCTCCAATGATTGTTACAAGGCCATTACGGACTTTGGATCGAGCAACCCTGGAGAACCGCTTGTCGACTTGCCCGGGCTGAAACTCTCATGAACTACTTCTCCTTGAATCTGGCTCCGCTGACCGACCTGTCCTATTGCACGATGGGCGACCTGCCTGACAGCATTCGCGGCAAGAGCTATAAAATGTCGCGCGGGATTGCAATGGGCGCCGACTACCCCGCGAATACCGCGTGGCAAATGAGCGACGAGTACGGCGGCATCAAGCTGCCATCTCTCGTATGCAATACCGACAGCATCCTCGTGGTCGAGCGGAAGCTGAAGGACATCATCGAGGCCACCGGCGTCAGCATGGAATGCCTCCCCTTCGTGATGCTCAATCACAAGGGCAGAGAGGCAAGCCGCGACTATTTCATCGTCAATCCACTGGGGAACCGCGACTGCCTCAATCTGGAAGCGAGTGAAATCGAGTGGGAGGGTGATGAAGTCGTCAAGCTTGAGAAAGCCGTCCTTGACCCGGAGAAGCTCCAGGACACCCCGGCCATCTTCCGGCTCAAGCATGAGCGCGAGCTGATCGTCATCAGCCATCAACTGGCGGACGCCCTGAAGGCCGTGAACCCCACGAACATCTATCTCTTCAGCCTGCCCCAGGTGCCCACCACGAAGTCAGCGAGCGGTTCGAGCGCATGAGCGTTCCCCTGTGGCTGGTGCGCAAGGACCTGGGCATCTCGCTGGGACAGGGGCTTCCCTTTGTCCTCGCGCGCGACGTGACGCCGCGACAGATGCTCTTCTTCTGCGGCTACTACAGGCGATTGGGAATCGTGGAGTTCTTCATGTCCGGCCAGGTCGTGGGGTTCGTCAACCACCTCTCACGAAGCGCTCATGCCTTCGTCTTCTACCTGGAAGGCCTTCCCGTCGAGAACAAGGTCACCAGCCGCTGCGAGCCCTTCTTCGACGCCGTCGCTTGCGCCGATGTGAAGGCGGCTCGAGCCATTGCTCAAGCATCGCGTGCGACCTGGAATCCCGACGAAGAGTATGAGGAAGACTTCCTCTACATGCGCCTGCTCATGGATGGCTTCGTCCTTGAGCGGGAACGCAGTCACCTGGACGCACTGTTGAAGCGTTACGAGCAGGTTCTCGCGAGTGGCGCGGACCTTCGCCTGGAGCTGTGCCGGGCCCTGCTCCACTCGGACCAGCAGCTCTTCGATGAGGCCCTGGAGCGATGGATTGGCGACCATCGCCGCGAGAACGAGAAGAAGCTCGAGCAGGAGCAGACCTCTCCGAACGACGTGGCCACCGTGTTCCACTTGTGGTTGGAGTTGCTCGCCCTGTTGAGGTTCGCGGAGCGGGCGAAGCTGAAGGTGGCCCGTGACTACCCATTCGCGCCCTCCCTGGCTCGCCGAGTGGAGTCGACCCCACTTCCCTCTCCCGATGCCTGGCGGCACATCCCCTCGTTCGTCGACCTTGGCTAGAGACACCATGCGACTGGCCGTGACGGGACTCGGGATGGTGACCTCGGTGGGCTATGGCCGCACCGGGAGCTGCTCGGCCATCCGCGCCGGGCTGACGCGCGCATGCGAGCTTCCAGGGCTCCTCGTGTCCAGTGGAGACGGCGACGTCACCCCGGCCCGAGGCCACCCGGTCTCCGGGTTCGCCGAGGGGTTCTTCCAGGCCGGAGCATGGGTGCGACTCGCCGCGGGAGCACTGGAGGACCTGCTCCATGAAGGGACCCCAACACCCATGGCTCCCGAGCGCTGGCGAGGAACCGCGCTGATGGCCCTGACGCCCATGCTGGACCCCGAGCGGTTCCGGTGGGCCATCCACGAGAAGCCTGATGCGTTGGGCCAGTACTTCGTCAGGCCCCTCCAACAATTGATGACAAGCTCGCTCCCATTCGCACACACGGAAGCGCTTGCGTCAGGCCACTCCGGCTTCGCGGAAGGGCTCCAGCGCGCGGCGACGCTCCTGGGCTCCCACCGGGAGGTGGGTCGGGTGGTGCTCGCGGGAGCCGATTCGTATCTGGATGGGCTCACCCTCCAATGGCTGGCCCGGCACCGCCGATTGAAGAGTGCCGAGGCCCCCACGGGGCTCCTGCCTGGGCAGGCCGGGGCCTGCCTCATGGTGGAAGCGGCGCACCCACGCGACACAGGCGATGGCTGTCACATCGCCTCCGTCGTCGTGAAGTCGCCACCTGCCAATGACGTCTCCAGCCTGGCGAAGCGCGGACGATTGGTGGCGGAGGCTATCCAGGAGGCCCTTGCCGCCGATGACTCGGGACTCCCCTTTCGAGGTGAGCTGGTGCTCGACCTCAATGGCGAGGAATGGAAGGCACATGTCTGGGGCAATGCACAGGTCCTGCTCGGGCAGCACATCGACTTCGACGCGTGCAGCGTCCTGGCTCCCTGCGAGTCGATTGGTGAAATTGGGGCCGCCAGTGGCGTCGTGGGGACAGGGCTGGCGATCCACGGATTGATGTCCCCGGACTCCACCCACGAGCGCGCCCTGGTCTGCGGGATTGCGGATTCGGGGAAGGTCTCCGCCATCCTGGTCCGTGGACCGAAACGGGCCCCTCGCGGCATGAGTCGCTCGTAGCGACGCAGCCGACTCAACCCAGCCCCACCTGGGCATCTCTCACGTCGCCATCCTCGTTCTCCGCCCCGTATCGCAGGGACTCCCACGCGAGCATCACCTGCTTGCGCGCGGGCCCCCAGCGGTAGTCCCCGAAGACGCCCGTCTTCCGCAGCACGCGGTGGCAGGGAATCAGCAATGCCACGGAGTTGCCTCCCACCGCCGTGCCCACCGCGCGCACCGCCTTCGGCTTGCCGATGGCCCTCGCCAGGTCCTCGTACGTCGCCACCTCTCCCGGCGCCACGCGCAGCAGCGCCTGCCACACCTGCACCTGGAACGGCGTCCCCTTCACCAGCACCGACAACGGCGTGCGCTCACTCGGCGGCGCCTCGGGGAAGATGCGCTCCACCCAGGGCGCGGTCTCCTGCGCGGACTCCACGAACGTGGCCTTCGGCCACTGCGCCTTCAGCTCCGCCAGCGCCTCCGCTTCCAACTCCCCCGTGAGGAAGTGCAGCCCGCAGATGCCCCGCTCACACACGGCAATCAGGCACTCACCGAAGGGCGTCACATGCACACCGTGGTGCACCGTGAGCCCCTCGCCCCCGAGCTTGAACTCTCCCGGTGTCATCGCCGTCAGCGTGACGAAGAGCTCGTGCAACCGCCCGCCTCCCGACAGGCCCACGGCGAACGACGTGTCGAGCACGCTTCGCCGCTCGGCCAGCAGTCGACGCGCCGAGCTGAGCGTGTGCACCTGGAGGAATCGCTTCGGGCTGATGCCCGCCCAGCGGGTGAAGAGACGCTGGAAGTGGAAGGGGCTCAGCCCCACGTGCGCCGCGACGTCGTCCAGGGACGGCTGCTCGCGCGCGTGCGCATCGAGATAGAGAATCGCCTGCTCGATTCGGGCGTAATCGCTGGTCGCCATTCCCGGCTCCTGACTCAAGGGTATGTCCACCCCTCGGTATGGCCCCGAGGTCCCGCCC
>NZ_JABXEM010000231.1:0-19400 GCF_013372595.1 Myxococcus sp. AM011 | reverse complement strand
GGCGCGGGGTGTCCTCGTGCGCGTCCGCCGGGGCGGGGGGAAGGGCGGACTCGTCGCCCATGCCCTTGAGCCGGCGCGCCAGCTGCGCGGCCTGCTCGCCCTTGGCACCCAGCTCATGGCCCTGCGCGCCGATGAAGGACACGCGGGCGCGCTCCAAGAGCGCCACCTGCGCGTGGAGCTGGGCGACCAGCCGCTCGCGCTTGCGGCTCAGCGCATCCAGGTGGTTGAGCTCCTCGCCCAGTGAGGACGCGGCCAGCTCCAGCTGGCGGCGCGCCACGGTGTCCTGGATGGCGGCGGCGCGCGCGCGCAATTCCTTCACCTGTGCGTCCACGTCATGGGCCACGACGGAGTCGAGCTGCGCGGTGAGCGCCGAGTGGGCTTCCGCGAGCGAGAAGCTCTCCGCGGCCATCTTTTCAATCACGCCCACCAACTCCTGCCGCCCGGTGCTCGCGGGCATGCGCAGCACCGCCGCCTTGCACTGCTGGTACAGCCCGAGCGCGCGCGCGGCCAGCTCCTGGGCCTCGCCCTTGAGCGTGTCGCCGAGCGCCAGGCCGCGGGCCTCCACCGTGTCGGTGTGCAGCACCACGTGCGAGGGCAGCGTGCCGATGCTCCAGAAGAGGGCCACGCAGGCGAAGCCCACCACCAGGGACACCAGGTTCATGTCACCCAGGAAGCGGGCGTCCAGCACCTGCTGCACGTACAGGCCCACCGGGGCGAGGATGCCGGCGGCGGCGGCGCTCGCGGCGACGGCGGTGGAGGTGCCCGCGCTCTCGCGGCCGTTGCCCAGCCACGTCACCAGCGCCGCGGCGATGCAGGCCGCCAGGCTCTGGGGCAGCGGGTGGGGCGCGGAGAAGAGGAAGGGGAACACCGGCAGCACGGCGAGCGCCGCGCGCAGGCCCAGCCCGTAGCCCTTCAGGGGCTTCGCGGCGGCGAGCGCGGCGGCCACCACCGCGAAGTAGCCCGGCTCCAGCGTCAGCCGGACGATGGGCGTGAAGGGCTCCCAGACCCGCAGCGCGAGCGCCGCGAAGATGCCCATACAGGCTCCTCCCCCCAGTGCGCGAAAGGTGCGGGATTCGAACTCCTCGCGGTGGAGGAACTGCAGGGAGAGGGCCATGGGCTGCACACCGTCCTGACTAATAGGCGTTGTTCTCGCCGAAGTTCTTCATCGTCTTCTTGTAGAGGTTCAGCGACTCGCGGCGAACGTCACCGTCATTCGACGCCCGCCCATAGGCTGCCTCTGTCTGGTCCAGCTCCGCAAGCTCCCCCGACAGCGCGGCGGCGGACGAGCCGAAAAGCTTCCGGGCGTTGCCCAGCAGACCCACGGCGCCCTTGCGGTTGCCGCGCTTCATCTCCTCCACCGCGGCGCGCATCTGCTGGGTTCCCAACGCTCGCACCGCGTGCACGCGCACGTCCCGGTCCAGGTGGGCGCGCACCAGGGCGGCGTCCTCGGTGACCTGGGCCTTCAGGGGCAGGGTGGACTCGGCCATCATGTCCCGGGCCACGTCCAGGTAGTGCACGGTGGCGTCGAGCAGGGGCAGGGCTTCCGAGGTGGCGCTCGCTCGCAGCGTCAGCTTCACGACGACGCGGACGGACTGCTCTCCGGACAGGTCGTACAGCGGCACCTTGACGACGGCGCCCTCGCGGGTGGAGGGCAGGCCCATGACCTCCACGTCGCGGACGGACGGGGGCAGGGTGAGCCGCAGCTCCACGCGGCGGGCGACGGTGCTGGTGGCCTGGTCCAGCTCGCGGGAGAAGACCTCCGCCAGCCGGGAGGAGTCGTTGAGGAAGCCGGAGAAGCCGCCGCCCTGCTCGGCCATGCCGCGCATGAGGGAGGCCTGGAAGTCCTCGCCCACGCCGAGCGCGCTCACGGTGATGCCCTCGTCGCGCAGGCGGCGCGTGAGCTGGAACAGCTCCGGCTCCGTCACCAGGCCCGCCGTCGGCTGGCCGTCGCTCAGCAGGATGGCGCGGCTGACGCGGAACTGGGAGAGGTGGCCGCGCAGCGCGGAGGCCGCCTCGGTGAGTCCGCCGCTGATGTTGGTGGAGCCGTCGTCCTGGATGCCGTCGATGGAGGCGAGCAGCTCCGCGCGGACCTCGGAGGTGACGAGGCGGCTGGGGATGACCTTCACGTCGGTGCCGTAGTGGATCAACGCGAGCCGGTCCTCGGGCGTCAGGCGGTTCACCAGCTCGGTGGCGGCGCGCTTGGCGTCCGCGAGCTTCTGGCCGGACATGGAGCCAGAGCGGTCCACGACGAGGGCCATGTTCACGGGGACGCGGCGCTGGGCCTCCACGGGGCGGGCCTTGAGCTCCATCCACGCGAAGGCCTCGCTGTCGCCCGTCTGGACATAGGTGCCGGACAGCTTGCCGGTGAGCGTGAGGGCCCCGTCGGAGGGCTGCGCGACGAGCAGCGGCAGCACGGCGGTGGCGGGCTGGTCATCCGGCCGGGCCACGGTGTGGCTGGTGTCGGTGACGGGAGGAGGCGGCGGCGGGGCGGGCTTGCCCAGCGAGAGCGCGCCCAGGGCGAGCAATCCAGCGGCGGACAGCAGCAGCAGGGTGCGGTTCATGTGTGGCCTCGGGGTGTGAGGGCTGAAGTGAGTGGCACAGTCGCCCGTCAGAGCCCCGGGGCGCATCGGTCACCGGGAGGAGGGTCCCCCCGATGACCGATGGAGCGATGTCAGGCGTTGCGTGGGTGGAGGAAAACCCAGACGTCTGTCCATGCGACGTGCCCGGTGCCGGGGCGAACCCCGTGGAGCGCCGTGGATCCACCGAACCCGCGATTCGTTCCCAGGATTCGAGAAACGACGCAACTCCCACCAGGGGACCCCGATAATCGGGAATGACCACGATTGGAAAGCCTGGTTCGCGCCCCGCCCTCACCGTGAAGCCCGAGCCGAAGCCGGAGCCGGTGAAGCAGGCCGCCCAGGCCCAGCGCGCGGACCCCGTGAAGACGGCCGTCGCGCAGCGGATGAAGGACGGCTTCGACGCGGCCCCGCGCACGGGTTCGGCGTCCCGTCCGGTGCTCTCCGAGATTCGGGGTGAGGGCGCGCCGGTGGGTCCGGGAAGCGCGGCGGGCAAGTCCAATCCGCCTGTCGCGGCCACGGGCCCTCAGGTCAGCACGAACGCGAATGGTCAGACGGTGGTGGACCTGGGCACGGGGAACAACACCGCGACGGTGTCGCAGGGCCAGGATGGCTCGCTGACGGTCAGGTCTGGCACGGACTCGGTGACGCTGACGCCGGAGCAGGCCAGGGGCGCCATCATCAACGGCGGCGACGGCAACGACACGATTACGCTGGATGCGAGCGTCACCCAGGACGTCACGGTGGACGGCGGCGCGGGCAACGACAAGCTGACGGGCGGCCGGGGCAACGACACGCTCATCGGCGGCGCGGGCAACGACACGGTGCTGGGTGGCGCGGGCAACGACTCCGTCTCGGGTGACGACGGCGACGACTACGTCGAGGGTGGCGCTGGCAACGACCTGGTGAACGGTGGCGCGGGTCGCGACGTCCTCTACGGCCTGGATGGAGATGACCTGGTGAACGGCGGCGAGGGCCGCGACTACATCGACGCGGGCGCGGGCAACGACACGGCGACGGGCGGCGCGGGGGATGACCAGGTCATCGGTGGCCGGGGCGACGACTCGCTGAGCGGTGGCGAGGGCAACGACGCGGTGGCCGGTGGTGAGGGCAAGGATACGGTCAACGGCAACGGTGGGACGGACAAGCTCTACGTCGAGGAGGGCGAGGAGAGCGCCGACTCGGCCGGGGACACGCGGACCATCGTCGACATGACGAACGCGAGCACGCGCGGCAGCTCCGTGTCGGTGACGGGCAGCCCGGAGTTCCAGGCGCGCGTGCAGTCGGACCTGGACGCGATGCGCTCGCTGCCGTCGGGCCAGGACCTGCTGCGCTCGCTGGATGCCAGCGGCAAGACGACGACCATCTCGGAGACGTCCGGCGGCAACACGGCGAACGGCACCCACTTCAACGACGGCTTCTTCAACGCGGACGGCACGGCGGGCAAGGGCACGAACGCGACGGTGAACTACAACACCTCGCGCATCTCCCTGGGCGCCGACGAGTGGATGAACCGTCCTCCGATTGTCGGCCTGTTCCACGAGCTGGTGCACGCGTCGGACCTGAACAACGGCACGCTGGCGAACGGCTCGAAGGACGGCACGCGCAACCTCGAGACGTCCGCGGTGGGCCTGCCCATCGACCTGGACCAGAACCCGGCCACGCCGGACGTGGTGCAGGGTGGCCGCCCCGGTGAGAACGTCCTCCGCGACGACCTGAACCTGCCGACCCGGCCGCACTACTAGCCGCTGTTGATCCGCTCCCGGCTTTCGAGAAACGACGCAACTGTTGTCCGGGGAACCCGATAATCGGGAAGGTCGGCGTTCGTCCGCCCCGGCATTGACCGCTGGGACTGTACCGGGTGCCTCGTCTTCAGGGAGAAATCGTCATGACCACGATTGGCAAGTCCGGTACGCGTCCCACCCTCACCGTGAAGCCCGAGCCGAAGCCGGAGCCGGTGAAGCAGACCGCCCAGGCTCAGCGCCCCGACGCGGTGAAGACGGCCGTCGCCCAGCGGATGAAGGACGGCTTCGAAGCGGCCCCGCGTACGGGCCCTGCTGCATCCCGTTCCGCACAGGGCAGTGACTTCGAGAGCGCCCGGCCTCCTCCGAGTGGCCCCGGTTCCACGGTGGGCAAGGCCGTGGCCGCCGCGGCCAACGCCATCAAGCAGGCCGTCGCGGGCACGGGCCCTCAGGTCAGCACCAACGCGAATGGCCAGACGGTGGTGGACCTGGGCGCAGGCAACAACGATGCCCGGGTGACGATGAACCGGAGCGGCGGGCTGACCATCACCTCCGGCTCCGACTCGGTGACGCTGACGCCCGAGCAGTCCAAGAACGCCATCATCCAGGGCGGCGCTGGCAACGACACCATCACCGTGGATCCGAACGTCACCGTCGACCTCACGATTGATGGCGGCGCGGGCAACGACAAGCTGACGGGCGGCGCGGGCCACGACACGCTCACCGGCGGCGTGGGCAATGACACGCTCATCGGTGGCAACGGCAACGACTCCATCTCCGGCGACGACGGCGACGACTACATCGAGGCCGGCGCGGGCAACGACCTGGTGAACGGTGGCGCGGGCCGTGACGTGCTCTACGGCCTGGATGGCGATGACCTGCTCAACGGCGGCGAGGGTCGCGACTACATCGACGCGGGCGCGGGCAACGACACGGCGACGGGCGGCGCGGGTGACGACCAGGTCATCGGCGGCCGGGGCGACGACTCGCTGAGCGGTGGCGAGGGCAACGACGCGGTGGCGGGTGGCGCGGGCAAGGACACCGTCAGCGGCAACGGCGGCGACGACAAGCTCTACGTCGAGGCGGACGAGAAGACCGACGACGTCGCTGGGGATACGCGGACCATCGTCGACATGAAGGACGCGGAGAAGCGGGGCCGCTCAGTGACGGTGGAGGGCAGCCCGGAGTTCCAGGCGCGCGTGCAGTCGGACCTGGACGCGATGCGCTCGCTGCCGTCGGGCCAGGACCTGCTGCGCTCGCTGGACGACAGCGGCCACTCGACGACCATCAAGGAGACGACGGGTGGCAACTCGGCGTCCGCCTCGAACAAGGACGACGCCTGGTTCAATGCGGACGGCACGCCGGGCAAGGGCACCGACGGCACGGTGAACTACAACACCTCGCGCATCTCCCTGGGCAGCGAGGAGTGGATGAACCGACCGCCCGTGGTGGCGCTGTTCCACGAGCTGGTGCACGCGTCCGACTACGCCAACGGCACGCTGGCGAACGGGGAGAAGAACGGCACCAACAACCGCGAGACGTCCGCGGTGGGCCTGCCCATCGACCTGGACCAGAACCCGGCCACGCCGGACATCGTGCAGGGCGGCCGCCCCGGTGAGAACGTCCTCCGCGACGACCTGAACCTGCCCACCCGGCCGCGCTACTAAGCTCTGTCGCGCATGAGAGCCCTGCTCCAAGCTGGCGCCTGCTGCATGGCGCTGGTGATATTCGTGGGCTGCACGCGGGCTTCGAATCAGCCCGCGCATCCGGGAGGACGCGTGGCCCAGGCGGACGTGGAGCTGAAGGTGGAGTCGGTGACGAGCGGGCCCGAGGGGCTCGCCGTCGCGTACGCGGTGCGCAACGCCACGTCCCACGCGGTGCTGCTGGTGGACGGGCTGCCGGAGTGGGGCCCCACGGGCTACGTGGGCCTCGCCCCCGAGCGCGCCTATGTGGACTTCTCCGGCGACGACGCGGTGCTGCTGCGTCAGCTCGTGCCCGTGCCGGAGAACCTGGACGTGGAGGCCCCCGAGGTCCCCGCCCTGAGCCGCGTGGAGCCGGGCGCCACCGCGTCCCGTCGCCTGCTCGTGCCCCTGCCGCTGCGCACGTCGATGCCCTATCCCACGGGCCCCGAGGTGACGCGCGAGCTGTCCACCGTGCGCGAGCTGCGCCTGCGCGTGGGCTACGTGCCGGATGCGGCCGACCTGCGCCTGCACGGAGCGCCAGAGTCGGCGGGCCTCACGTACCGCACGGCCGAGTACGGCCAGGTGCTGACGCGCCAGCAGATATTGGACAGCGGACCCCTGCCGCTGGACGGCGTGAAGTAGGCCCCGCTCAGGGCTCGAGTCGCAGCAGCAGGAAGTTCGGCTCGTCGTGTCCCGGCGTGGCGAAGAAGCGGAACGACTCCGCGCGAGGCAGCTCGCGGAAGGCGTCTGACTTCACGGCCTGGAGCACGGCCGCGTGCGCGCATTGGAGGGTGCGCACCAGCAGCAGCTTCTGGAGCGGTTCGAACACCTCCAGCTCGCGAAGCGCTTCGTCCTCGGTCAGCTCCACCAGCGTCGCTCCGAGCGAGCCCAGGTCGAAGCCGCCAGAGGAGTCGAAGTTCGTCGCGCCGAACTCCAGCACGTTCTCCGTCTCCGTCTCCTCGTAGGAGCAGTCGACGAGCCCCTCTCCCCACACCATCTGCGGCACGTAGGGGCTCACGTCCCCGCCCGCCCAGTAGAGGCGCAGGGCGGACAGCGGCCGGATGCGCGCCGTGCGCACGCCGTCCCGCTCCTCCCAGGCATATGCCTCCGGACGCAGGTAGCGAGGCTGGCGGTACATCCCGAAGCTCTTCACCAGCCCGGCCGTCATCTCGGCGACGAGCCCTTCGTCAATCGCCTCGGCCTCGGCCACCTGCTCGCGGACGAGGGCGAACCCGTCCGCCTGGCGCACCTCCTCCAGCAGCCGCGCCGCGCAGGCTGGAAGGTCCCTCAGCTCCACGTCATTCCACATGGGTCCTCACGCCTCCGCGGTGGGACGCCGCAAGCGGACCAGGTCTTCCACCACGCGCCTCACGCGCCCCTCGTCGAAGGGCTTCTCCAGCAGGATGTTGGGAATGCTCGCGAGGAACTCGCGCGCGCCGGTGGTGAAGGCCCCGCCCGACACGAAGACGAAGCGGCCCTCCAGGCCCGCGTGCTCGCGCCGCACGGACTCGTAGACGTCGCGGCCCGTCAGGTCCGGCATCATCACGTCGCACAGCACCGCGTCTGGCTCCATGCCCTGCTCCAGCAACTCCAGCGCCTGTCGCCCGCTGCACGCCACCTCCACCTCGTGGCCCCGGAGGATGCGCTGCAACACGCGCCCCACCGCGGGCTCGTCGTCCACCACCAGCACGCGGCCTCGGGGTTGGATGAGGGGCCGGGGCGTCACGTCGAGCGCCGCCGCGGCAGCGCGCGTGTCCTGCTCCATGGTGGGCAGGCTGACGCGGAAGATGGTGCCCTTGCCGGGCTCGCTCTCCACGGTGATGTCACCGCCCAGCCCGTGGATGATGCTGTGACAGATGGACAGGCCCAGGCCCGTGCCCACGCCCACCGGCTTCGTGGTGAAGAACGGGTCGAAGATGCGGTCGATGACCTCTTTCTGAATCCCCACGCCCGTGTCCTGCACCTCCACCACCACCCGCGAGCGCCCGTCCCGCCGTGTCGCCAGCCGGATTTCATGCCGGTGCGCGGAGCCCTCCGGAATCGCCTGCGCCGCGTTCACCACGAGGTTCAGGAACACCTGGCTCAGCTTCCCCTCGTTCGCCATCACCGGGGGGATGTCGCCGTAGTTCCGCCGGAGCTGCGCGCGGTGGCGAATCTCGTTCGCCGCCATCATCGCCACCGACTCCAGCACCCCGTGCACGTCCAGCGGCGACACGTTCTCCTCGTCGGGCCGGGAGAACGTCTTGAGCTGACGGACAATCTGCCGCACCCGCTCCGCGCCCTCGCAGGCCTCGTGCAGCACCTCCAGCCACTCGCCCAAATCCGGCTCGCCGCGCAGCCGGGCCTGGAGCGCCGTCGCGCCGTCGCCGGGGGGCAGGTTGCGGCGGAACTCGTCCGACAGGAAGCTCAGGTTGGACAGCACGAAGGCCAGCGGGTTGTTGATTTCGTGAGCGATTCCCGCCGCCAGCGTGCCCACCGAGGCCAACCGGTCCGCCAGCGTCAGCCGCGCCTGGAGCTGCCGCTGCTCCGTCACGTCCCGGGCGATGGAGACGACGGCGGGCTGTCCGTCGAAGCGCAGGGGCAGTGAGACGACCTCCGCCACGCGTGTGCGTCCGTCGCGCCGCACCAGCCGCCGCTCGCCGGTGAGCGCGCCCGCCCTCACCGCCTCCGTGCCGCGCATGTCCTTCACGAACTCCGACAACTGGCGGCCCACCAACTGCTCCGCGCGCTCGAAGCCCAGCGTGCCCACCAGCGCCGCGTTCGCGTAGACGATGTGCCCGTCCCGCTCAATCGCCGCCGCGTCCGGCACGCCCTCCAGGAGCGCGCGGAAGCTGGCCTCGGACAGGCGCAGCGCCTCCTCGGCCTGACGTCGCTCGGTGATGTCGCGCGCCAGGCCCTCCACCGCCACCATGCGCCCCATCGCGTCCGTCACCGGCACGACGACGTGCTCCAGCCACAGCGTGCGCCCATCCGGATGCAGGTAGCGCACCGTCACCGGCGCGCCGGCCGACGCGCGCGGGGCCTCCAGCAGTCGCTCCAGCGCGTCGCGGTCCTCCGGGTGCACGCGCCGGTACCACAGGTCCGCGTCGCCGTAGTGCGCCACCGGCCCGTAGCCCAGCTTCGCGTGCGCCACCCGGCTGACGTAGACGAAGCCTCGCGGCGCCTCGCAGCGGTACAGGTACAGCACGTCGGACGCGTTCTCCGCGAGCTGTCGGAACCGCCGCTCCCGCTCGCGCAGCGCGCGCTCCGACTCCCGCCGCTCCAGCGCCACGGAGACGGCGCCCGCCGCCGCGGACAACAGGTCCACCTCCAGCCGGTCCCACCGCCGCGCCTCCGCGCAGTTGTCGAAGCCCACGAAGCCCGTCAGCACGCCCTGCACGCGCAGCGGCAGGACGAGGATGGAGAGGATGCCCTGCGGCTCCAGCAGCTCGCGCTCCACGGGGGGAAACGTCTCCACCAGGCCCTCGATGACGTCGCCGCGCGACAGCGTCTTCAGCCACCGCTCCAGGTCCGGCATCATCGGGAGGTTCTGCAGTTGCGGATTGTCTATCTCCGCGCCCACGCCCGGCGCGCACCACTCCGCGCGCTGGCTGCAGAGGTGGTTGCCATCGGGGCTGGGGTGCAGCTCGAAGACGTACACGCGGCTGGCGCCCGAGGACTGGCCCAGCGGCTCCAGCACCGGCCCGTACAGGTCTCCGCCGTCGCGCACCGCGAGCAGCCGCTGCTGCACCTCCACCAGCGCGGTGAGGTAGCGCTCACGCCGCGCCAGCGCGCCGTCGGACGCCTTGCGCTCGGTGATGTCGTTGAGCGTCCCGGACGTGCCCAGCACCGCGCCGTCCTCGCCCATCATCAGCCGCCCGTAGACCTCCACCCACCGGAAGCCGCCGCCGCGATTCACGTAGCGCACCTCCGTGCGCACGTACTCCAGCTCCTTCGTCACCAGCTTGCGCAACCCCTCCAGGCTGCGCCGCTGGTCCTCCTCGTAGACGAACTCCGAGAAGTGCCTGCCCAGCGATTCCTCCACCGGGTGGCCCGTGATTTCCGACCACGCCGGGTTGAGGAACGTCCACGCACCTTCCGCGTTCGTCTGGAAGACGACCTCCTTCAGGCTGTCGATGACGAGCCGATACCGGCGCTCGTGGGGAGTCCAATCAGGCCTGGCGGGCGGCGTCTGCATGTTGAGGCTCGAGGAAGTGGACGCGTCGTCCGAACGAGGAGTTCGGGCGATGTACAACTATCCAACGATTCAGGATTTCCTGCAGGACAGGCAAGGGGGCTGGCCTGACCCCAGGAAGGTTGGGATTCAGACCGCGCCCTCTCAGGTGTTGAGCGAGGGCAGGGAGTTGTCTTCCTTCGGGCGGGTCGGAATGCCACCATGCCACGAGCGGAAATTCCCTGAACTCATGTCCTCTGGCCGCGCCCCGCTTTCGAAGATTCATCAGGTGCTCGCGGAACGGGCGGAAGCCCGGCTGAGCGATGCCGCCCTGCGCCTGCTCGTCGAGCAGACGGGCGAAGCGCTCGTCCTGATGGATGCCATGGGCACCGTCCTCGTCTTCAATTCAGAGGCGGGACGCCAGTTCCGCATCCCCATGCCGGAGCGCCTGGAGCGAGGCGGACTGCCTGGGTGTGACTGGGTGCGCGCCGACAATATGTCCGTGTCACTGGAAGTTTCTCCACTGACGCGTGCGCTCATGGGGGAGCCGGTTCGCGAGGAGCGCTGGGGTCTTCGCCGACCGGACGGAACCGTGGTGGTGCTGCGAGGCAGCGTGTTCCCGGTGTCCCCGGACGGGAGCTTGAAGCCGTCGGGGGTGCTGCTGCGTGCGCGGGAGGAGCTGCTGCCTCGCCTGGACGCGGCGCGAGGCGCGAAGCTGCTGGCGGAGGCGGGAGCGCTGCTGGGCGCCGAGCTGGAGACCGAGGCGCAGATGGAGCCGCTGCTGCGGCTGCTGGTGCCCACGCTGGCGGACGCCGGAGTGCTCTTCCTGGGCTCGTCCGGCGAGTCGGTGCGCGCCGTGGCCGCGGTGCACGCGGAGCCGGAGCGGCACGTGTCGCTGGTGGAGATGCTGTGCCGGTATCCGCCGGACTCGCTGGACCCTCGGGGGCTGCCCGCCCTGTTCCTCACGGGCCGCACGGAGCGGACGGCGGAGCTGTCGGAGGAGCACCAGGTGGCCCTCGCGCGGGACGCGGAGCACGCGCGGCTCCTGCTCTCGCTGGGGCTGAGCAGCTACCTGGGCGTGCCGCTGGTGGCGCGCGGGCGCATCATCGGCGCGCTGGTGCTGTACCGCACGGATGGCGCGCCGGGCTTCGGCGACGAGGACGAGCGGCTGGCGGAGGAGCTCTCGCGGCGCACCGCGCTGTCCCTGGACAACGCGCGGCTCCTGCGCGAGGCGCGCGAGGCGGTGCGTCTGCGCGACGAGTTCCTCGGCATCGCCAGCCACGAGCTGAAGACGCCGCTGACGCCGCTGCACTTGAAGGTGCAGTTGCTCCAGCGGCAGGTGGAGCTGCTGGCGTTGAACGGCAAGCCGGTGTCCGCCGAGCGCGTCTCGGAGACGCTGGAGGTGGTGCAGCGCCAGGTGCGCAAGCTGACGAGCCTGGTGGACAACCTGCTGGACGTGTCGCGCATCACCGCCGGCCGCTTGAAGCTGGAGCTGGAGGAGATGGACCTGGCGAGCGTGGCGGCGGAAATCCTCTACCGCTTCGCGCCGTCGGCCGCGCAGCTCCACTGCTCGCTGGAGCTGCACGCGCCGGTGCCGGTGCTGGGGCGGTGGGACCGGCTGCGGTTGGAGCAGGTGGTGACGAACCTGCTCTCCAACGCGCTGAAGTACGGCGCCGGAAAGCCGGTGCGCATGAGCGTGGAGGCGGACGGCCGCACCGCGCGCCTCACCGTGGAGGACGGCGGCATCGGCATCTCCGCGCGGGACTTGCCGCGCATCTTCGAGCGCTTCGAGCGCGCGGTGAGCGACAGGCACTACGGTGGCCTGGGCCTGGGGCTCTACATCACCCGGCAGATTGTGGAGGCGTTCGGCGGCACGGTGAAGGCCACCAGCGAGCTGGGGGCTGGCTCCACCTTCGTGCTGGAGCTGCCGCGCGGCGACATCCCCGAGGAGTGGCTGTCGGTGGCCGGCGCGCCCGAGCCCTCGCCGTGAGCCGAAGCCCCTGTCCCCTCAGGCCGCCACGTCGCTGATGTGCGGCACGACTTCACGGGGCAGGCGCACGTGGAACGCGCTGCCCTGCTGGGGCCCCGGGCTCTCCGCCCAGATGGTGCCGCCGTGGCGCTCCACGATTTCGCGGCAGATGAAGAGGCCCAGCCCCAGCCCGCCGTAGTGCCGCGCGGTGGCGTTGGACGCGCGCGCGAAGGGCTTGAAGAGGCCGGCCAGGCTCTCCGGTGGAATGCCGATGCCCTGGTCCTTCACGTGGATGAGGACCTGGTCCGCGGCCTCCTCCAGCGTCACGCACACCGCGCCGCCCTGGGGCGAGTAGCGCACGGCGTTGCTCACGAGATTCGTGATGACCTGGTCCAGCCGGGGCGCGTCCCAGTCGCCTTCCACGGGGTGCTCGGGCACGCGCAGCTCGAAGGCGATGCCGCCCTCGCCGCGCAGCTCGAAGCGCTCCATCACCTCGCGCAGCACCGGCGTCAGGTCCACGCGTTGGCGCTCCAGCTCGAAGCGGCCGCCCTGGATGCGCGCCGTGTCGAGCAGGTCATCCACCAGCCGCGCCAGCCGCTCCGTCTGTCGGGCCATGGAGCGCAGCGCCTTGAGCAGCCGCTCGCGCTCCGGGAAGTCGCCGCTCTTCTCCAGGCGCTGGAGCGTGAGCGCGGCGAAGCCCTTGAGCGGCGTCAGCGGCGTGCGCAGCTCGTGGCTGGCCACGCTGAGGAACTCCTCGCGCGTGCGCACCGCCTCCTTCAGCTCCCGCTGCGCCTCGCCCGTGCGGTCCGCCATCTCGTTGAAGCCGCGCGCCAGCTCTCCCAGTTCGTCGTCCTCCTCCACGTCCACGCGCCGGTCCAAATCCCCCGCGGCCAGGGCGGCGGTGGCCTCGCGCAGCGTGCCGAGCCTCCGGATGACGTCGCGCGCGACGAGCTGGGAGAGCCCCAGCGCCATCAGCACGCCCATCAGCACCAGGCCCACCACCGCCGCGCTCATGCGCGTAATCGCCGCGTAGGCCACGCCCAGCTCCTGCGTCACCACGACGCTCCACGGCGAGCCCTCCACCGGGGCCTCGGCCGCGAGCACGCGTCGGTCCGCCGCGTCGAAGGCCTCCAGCACGCCGCCACCCGGGCGCTCCAGCTCCTCGCGCAGGGCATCCGGCAGGTGGGCCGCGCCCAGGAGCCGCGCGCCCGTTGCCGTGTCTCGAAGGACTTTCTGTCCGCGCCGGTCCATCACCTGCACGCGGAAGCGCTGGGACGCGGGCGTGGCGGCCTCGCTCAGTCGCTCCAGGGACAACAGGCCCACCAGCACTCCGCGCCGCGAGCCCTCCAGCTCGAACGGCAGGGCCACCGCCACCAGCGGGTGGTTGTGGGGCCGCATGAAGGGCAGCGACAGCGGTAGCTCGCCGGGCGCGGGCGGCTGGGGGAAGTGCTCCTGGAGGTTGAAGCCCCAGCCCTCTGGCCCCTCGGACGTGGCCAGCACCTGGGCGTTCTCGTCCATCGTCAACGCGGCGTGGAAGGTGCGCTCGCGGGCGGCGAGGTTGGCGAGGTACGGCTCCAGCCGCTCGCGCTCTCCACTGGCGAGCGCCGCGCGGAAGCCCGGGGACTCCAGGAGCAGGTGCAGCGACTCGCGCGAGTCATCCAGGTAGCGCCGCAGGAAGTCCGCCTCGCCCGCGGCGGCGTAGCGCGTGTCGTCGCGCACCTGCTTCTCGATGGCCTTCTGCGCCAGGTAGGCGGCGAGGCCCCCCAGCGCGAGCAGCGGCACCAGCCCCGCGAAGGCCAGCCCGCGCAAGAGCTTCCAACCCACGGTGCGCGGCGCGCGCGGACGCCAGTTCAGCGCCTGCGCGACGCAGGAGAGGGCCAGCACGGTGTACACGGCCGCGCCCAGCCATGAGGCGCCGCGGGCCAGCGCGTAGGCCAGCAGCGCGAAGGGCGCCGCCAGCATGGCCAATAGCAGCGGCGGCATGCGCGGGTGCAGCCAGCGCGAGGGCAACAGCAGGCCCACGCCGCCCGCGGTGAACAGCAGCCCCACCAGCGGACGCAGCGGCGACAGGTGCGCGTAGACGGACAGCGGGAAGCGCTCGGGCACGGCGAGCATCGCCACGCCGAAGGCCGTGCCGGTGAGGGCCACCATCACTCGCAGCGTGGGCCGCTGGCGCATGGAGGGCCACGCCTCCAGCAGCAGGCCCACGAAGAGCAGCGGGTACATGGCGATGCCCGTGAGGCTGCCGGGCAGGACATTCAGCACCCACCAGTACAGGCCGATGGCCGCGCCCAGCAGCAGGCGTCCGCCCACGTCCAGCCAGCGCGGGGCGCGCGGGTACAGGAGCGCGCCCATCAAGCAGATGCTGCCGGTGAGGTAGGTGACGCCGAGCAGGCGCACGTACGGGTAGAGCGGCCGGAAGGCGGCCACGCGGAACTCGTACGGCACATACGTCATCAGCACGCCGAACAGCAGGCCGATGAGGGCGGCGGGCCACGTGAGTGGCAGCAGCGTCGCGGTGGGGGAGGGCGCCTGGAGTGAACGCGGTGCGGAAAGTGGGGACATCTTCCCGGATTCACGCGTGTCGGGGCCCATGGGTTCTAGTGCTTGCTCGCGTTTCGTCGGGGGCAGGACACCCCGGACGACAGGGGTGGGACACCTGGGCTCAGGCGACCTCGAGCACCGTCCACTCGCGCACCTCACCCGCCAGCGTGACTTCGATGGTGTCGCCCGCCTTGCGGCCCATGAGCGCGCGGCCCACGGGGGAGGCGGGGGTGATGACGGACAGGAAGCCGTCGCCGCCGGGCCCTGTCAGCTCCGTGCCCGCGCCCACGGGCAGCACGAAGAAGGTGCGCTCGGCGAAGCCCTCTTCGTCCTCGGTGCTCACGTCCACCAGCGCACCCAGGCCCACGGGCCCCTGACGCGGGAAGCGCGGCACCGGCCCCTGGCCGAAATTGGAGAGCGCCTTGAGCTCTTCCTGCACGCGGCGGGCGCGATTCGCCTGGCCCGTGGCCAGGCTGCCGAACTCCAGCGCGGCGCGGCCGTCCTCTCGCTTCTCCGACTCGGTGGCCAGGCTGCGGGCCGCCTCGCGGGCCTCGGCCTCGGCCCGGTGGGCCAGCCTGTCGCTCTGCTGGAGGCGCTCGGCGAGCTGCAGCATCAATGCCTGCTTGTCGAGTGACATGGTGGCACAGAACTGTAGCGCCCCTCGGCGACACCTCCAGTTTTCGGCCAGGCGCGCGCGGTGGTGGTGCGGGCCGTGGGTGCGAGGGCTGGTGCGGTGCGACATCCCGTGTGGCCTCTCGTTCTCCAGCCGGTACGCGGTCCTGGTGCTCAACGGGAAGGAGCCCGGAGTGGGTGAGGAGGAGTTGGAGGCGAAGGTGCGCACCATCGCCGACTCGATTGATGAGAAAGTGGGACTCGCCGTCACGCACTTCCCCCGAATCCAGTCGCTCGTCGCGCGGCTTCTCGGAGACGGTGGGAGGCTCTGGTGAATGAGCGTCAACGCAAGCAGGTGAAGGTGCTCGCCGAGCAGGTGCTGAAGGGCGCGGGCGACGTGGTGGTGGAGTGGGGGAGCGACGGGCACCTGGAGGCGGGGCTCACGCAGGTCGACGAGGAGACGGGGGAGGTGCTCTCCCGGCTGTTCGTGTCGACGCGAGGCGACGTGGTGCGGCCCAGGCTCGCCGCGCGACTGGGTGTGGCGGCGCAGGCCGAGGAGCTGGCGCGTCGACTGGGGGCGCTGAAGCTCGCGCCCCGGAAGGAGGCCCCGCTCCGCAAGCAGGAGCTGAAGCTGATTCCCGGGGCGTTGGAGCACCTGACGCGCGTCTTCGATTACGGGACGTATCCGCTGGAGTCCGTCTTCGACTACACGAACGGCGGGGACTGGGACTCGCTCGAGGACGAGCGCGTGAAGCGCCTGGTGCTGGAGCAATTCGTCGCGCACGTCCGGGCGCGGCGGGAGGAGGAGAAGACGTGGCCGGACGTCCTGGAGGCGGACCGGGTGGAGGCGGCCTTCGCTTCGCTGGAGCGCGCGGGCATCGTCGCGGAGATGGGCGCCACCGACACGCAGAGCAGCGGCTGGAGCCTGGTCCGCGAACTGGCGGTGGAGCTCCGGGCGAAAGGCAAGAAGCCCTGGGGCGCGGCCTTCTTCCACGAGCAGGACCTGGAGGGCGCGTTCGAAGGCGAGGCGATGTGCATCTCCTTCGGCACGCTGGACAAGGAGCGCTCCGACAAGGACCTGGACGTGGCGCGCGCCGTCATCAAGGCGCTGCGAAAGCAAGGCTTCGAGCCGGAGTGGCCCGGCACCGCGGACAGCCGCATCGAGCTGCTGCCCGCGTTCGTCTGGCGACGCAGGCGCGCGCGAGTCGACACCACGAAGCGCCTGGAGCTGGGCCCCAGCGAGTACAGCCTCTTCCCCGGTGGGCTGGTGGAGTTCCTCCCCCGGCTGCACGTGCTCTCGTTCTGGGCACACCGTCAGCGACTGACGGACATGCGCTCGGAGAGCGTCGAGCATCTCACCGTGGAGTACGAGCGGGAGGATGATGCCCGGGAGGTCCTCGATGAGGTGCGACAGCAGGCGATGGAGCGCTTCCCCCGACTGCGCAAGCTGGTCATCCAGGCGGACGACTTCGCGCACACCGCGCGCTTCCCGAAGTGAGCGCGGGGATGTGCCGTGAAGGGAACAAGGGCTTGAGTGACACGCGAGCCTCCGTTGCCTGAATCGGGCATGCTGCCCCGCATGACGCCCCAGGAACTGTCCCAGAAGGCCCGGCAGCTCGTCGCGGAAGGCGCGGTGCTGCTGGACGTGCGCACCCCCCAGGAGTTCCAGCAAGGACACCCGGACGCCGCGCGCAACATCCCCGTGCAGGAGCTGGCCCAGCGCGTCGCCGAGGTAGGCGCGCCCGGCACCCGCGTGGTGGTGTACTGCGCAGCCGGAGGCCGCAGCGCGGTGGCCTCACAAATTTTGCGCGCCAATGGTTTCCCGGACGTGTTCGACCTGCGGTCCGTGAACAACTGGTAACCCCCTGTCCGGGTGGGAGGGGCCGGACGCGTGGCGCGTGACATGGGGGGCGGGTTGGAGCAGCGTGCCGCCGCTCCCTCCATGAACCGCACCGCTGGCTTCCTCATCGTGGCCCTGTCCGGAGCGTGCTTCGGCGCGCTCGGGCTCTTCGGTCGCCTCGCCTATGCGGCGGGTGCGGACGTCTTCACGCTGCTCTTCCTGCGCTTCACGCTCGCCGGAGCGGTGCTCGCCGCCTTCATGGTGGCGATGCGCCAGCCGCTGCCGAAGGGCCGCTTGCTGGTGGGGCTCATCCTGCTGGGCGCGGTGGGCTACGTGAGCGAGGCGGGCGTGTACTTCGCCGCGCTCCAGTTCGCCCCCGCCGGACTGGTGGCGCTGCTCTTGTATTCGTTCCCCGCGCTGGTGGCGCTCCTTCAAGTCGTGGTGTTCCGCGAGCGCCTGGGCCGGCTCAAGTGGGTGGCGGTGGTGCTGGCCCTGTGCGGCACGGGGCTGACGGCGGACCTGCGGCAGGGCGCGGTGACGCCGACGGGCGTCTTCCTGGGCCTGCTGTCCGCGCTGCTCTACGCGGTGTACGTCGTCACCAGCGCGCGCGTGGCGGGCAAGGCGGGGCCGCTGGTCTCCAGCACCGTCATCCTCTCGTCCGCGGGGATTGTCTTCGGCCTGGCCATGCTGGTGAAGGGGCCGTCCTTTCCCACCACGGGCCTGGGCTGGAGCGCGGTGGTGGGGTTGTCGCTCATCTCCACCGTGGCCGCTGTCTTCCTCTTCTTCCTGGGCATGGCGCGCATCGGCCCGGTGAACACCTCGCTGGTGTCCAACATGGAGCCGCTGACGGCGGTGGTGCTGAGCGCGCTCTTCCTCGACGAGCGGCTCAGCCTGCGTCAGGTGCTCGGTGGTGCGCTCATCCTCACCGCCGCGGTGCTGCTGGCCCGCTCGGACACGCCGGGGGAGCACCTGCCGCCTCCCGAGGATGCGAAGGCCGAGGGGCCGGCCTGAGACGCTTCGAGCGTTACCGGGACACGCGGCGCAGGAACTGGCTCACGTCGCGAACGAAGGTCTGCGGCAGCTCCGCGTGGGGCGCGTGGCCGGTGTTCGAGTAGAGGATGTAGCGCGCATCGGGCAGCGCGTTGACGAGCGCCTGCTGCTGCGCGACGGGGAAGAAGCCGTCCTGGTCTCCTCCCACCACGAGCACGGGCACGCGGATGTGGCGCAGGCGCGAGGAGTGGTTCTCCGCGAGCATGCCGTCGAGAGTGTCCTGCCAAACGCGCGCGGGGACCTTCAGGCTCTCCGAGACGAGCGTGTCCAGGTACGAGGCCGGCACGGGGCGGACGAAGGTGCTCGACTGGAACTCGCGGACGAAGACCGGGTCCACGGTGCCTACCTGCTCGTCGACGACGGACTTGAGGAACAGGGCGACCTCGTTGCCCGCGACGGTGGGCGCAGAGCCGACCAGGACCAGGGCCTCCACGCGGCGCGGGAAGTCGAGCGCCACCTGCTGCGCGATGAAGCTGCCCATGGAGTGGCCGACGAGGATGGCGTCGCGCTCGCCCACGGCGTCGAGGAAGGCCGCCACGTCCGCGGCGAAGGATTGCTGCGTGTAGCAACACACCGGGCGCGTCGAGTCACCGTGTCCACGCTGGTCCAGCGCGTAGATGTGGAAGTCGCGGGAGAAGAGCGACAGGTTCAAGTCCCAGGTGTGGTGCGAGTCCGTGTAGCCATGGAGGAAGACCACGGCGGGTCCGTTGCGCGAGCCCTGCTCCACGTAGCGCAGGGTGACGCCGGTGCGCAGGCGGACGGAGCGCTCGCGAGGGGCGGTGGAGGACAGCTCGCTGGACTGCTCGGTCAGCGCTTCGGACGGGGCCGGTGTCTCGGTGGGCGCGGGCTCGGAGGCGGGGCCACAGGCGAGAAGGGGCAGCGTGAGCAGGGCGGCGAGAAGTGTCTTCATGGGTGCGTGCCTTGTTCAGGGCCGGCGGGTCATCCGCCGTAACGCACACCATTCTACGCCTACCTCTGACATTGCCTCCCCTGGCATGACGTGTGGGGTCGTATTCACTCAGGCCCGAGGTGAAACAGACCCGGAAGCGATGTCTGTCATCAGTCGGGGCGGAAGGTTTTCATCCGGGCGAAATCATGTGTGAGACATGTTTCAGCGTGCGCCCCGCCTGGGGGATTCACTGCGCTTCTTCAGCGGCCTTGGACTCTTCCTTTTCCGCGGCCGGTGCATCCGAGGAGGGGGCAGGTCCATACACGGGCTCGCTGGAGGGGGC
>NZ_JABXEM010000230.1:0-19462 GCF_013372595.1 Myxococcus sp. AM011 | reverse complement strand
GGGTGGGGGCGTCCTCGGCCATGGCTCGGGCGGGCGAGGATAGCGCACCCGCCCGAGCATGGCCCCGTGCGGCTCGGGCTCAAGGGGCCGCGCGACTTTTTCTGGGGCGCTGGGTTGGTACTTCCATACAGCGCGAGCCGGCCCGGCCGGCCCGCGACAGGAGGACTGCCATGAAGAAGAACCTGTGGGCCGTGGGGACGTTGGTGCTGGGGCTGTTGGTGGCGCTTCCCGCGAGCGCGGCGAAGGCGGACCGTCGGCAGGTGAGCCAGCAGGCGCGCATCGTCCAGGGCGTGAAGAGCGGGGAGCTGACGGGGCGCGAGGCGGTGCGGCTCCAGCATCAGCACCGGGAGCTCCGGCGGGATATCCGCCAGGCGCGCGCGGATGACGGCCGGCTCGATGCACGGGAGCGCGCGAGCATCCAGCGCGAGCAGAACCAGCTCAACCGCCGCATCTACCGCCAGAAGCACGACGGTCAGTCGCGCTAGGTCTCCGGGCGCGGCGGAGTGAAGCCCTGTTCGTGAAGCACAGTCAGATGTCCTGCGTTCCGACGGAGACACAGAGCAGGTGGGGTGGACGCCGTGGTCTCTCGGGGGAGGGGCCACGGCGTTCTGCTGTGTGACGGCGGCTCAGGCCACAGGGGCCTTGGCACGAGGCATCAGGTACTTCTGGACGACCTTCTCCAGTGCATGGACCTCTTTGTCGGTCAGGTTGCTGAAGTATCTGGTGCGCTTCTGCTTGGACAAGTGCCCTCCATTCTGGAGGCAGAACTGGACGAAGCGGTTGCGCAGCGTGTCCGGCATCTCGACGATGCCGTCGAGTTTCGGGCGGGCCTCACGGTAGCGGACGACGAAGTCCAACTCGTCGCGGAACTCCGTACGGATGGTCTCTTCCGTCCAGCGGTAGAGGTCCTCCGCCATGCGCGTGAAGTCGACGTAGCGATAGAAGCCGCTCGTCTTGCCCTTCACCGTCAGGAGTCCCTTCTCGTTCACCGCGTAGTCGATGAGCTTCATCAGCGGCTTGGAGAAGGACTCGAGGCATGCGTCGTACTGGTCCTTCCTCTGCAACATGACCGCGGAGATGGGGAAGATGAGCCCCTGAGGGGTGAACCCGGCCCTGGAGAGGATGTAGTGGATGAGCAGTCTGTGGAGTCGTCCATTGCCGTCCTCGAAAGGGTGGATGAAGACGAAGCCAAAGGAGATGGCGGCCGCATGAACGATGGGGTCCACGCTGGAAGCCATCATTCGGTCCAGTGAGGACAGCAGTCCCGCCATCAATCGCGGGACCATCTTGCGCTGTGGCGGAATGAAATGGACACGCTGCCGCAGACCTACGCCGACGGACTCTCCGACATAGTTCTGCTCTTCGCGGTAACCCTTCTCCGCGAAGCGTTCCACGATGACATTCTGCATGTGGACCAGCGCGGCCTCGTCCAGGGACTCCCACGCTGGGAGCTCACGCAGGAGGGAGACGAACCGCGCGGCGCGTTGCTGGCTGGGGGTCTCCCGCTCGATGTTGAAAGAGGAGCGGGTCTCCTTGGTGTAGAGGTAGTCGACGGCGCGGCGGAGGGCATCGACGTCGTAGGACTGAACGATGAGCGCCGCCTCGTTCGCGAGCCGCTTCGCCTCGAACTCCTGAAGGATGGGCGTACGGCGCACCATGGGGCAGAGGTCCACATTGCCCAGGAGGTTGTCGCGCACGCGATGTCGCCGGCTCTTGATGGGCGCCGCTGTGTAGTAGCGCTTCGGGTCAAGCAACTCGACGTAGTTGCCCGTGGTCACGTCCTCGAGTGGAAGCCGGCGCCCCGTGAGGAACTCATAGAGAAACCAGAGCCGACGGGTGTTCTGACCAGTGGGGCGTGCCTGGATGTGGCGTGACAGCTCGTCCTCGAAAGGTCCCTGGTTCACCGCGCGGAACAATGCGGCGAGCACCTCCAGGGAGATGCCTTCGTGCTTGAGCGCGAACTCCAAGTGGTCACAAAGCGCTGGACCCGGGTCGTATGAACTCGGGTAGGTGACGAACTCGCGCCCGTTGCTGCTCCGCACATGCTTGACCGAGCCCGCGCAGGCCGAGAGCTGATGGGGAGGCACGACATCGAGGCCATGATCCGCGATGGCTTTCGCGTACCCGATGGGGATGCCTCTGCTCAGGAACATGGGGCCCCCTTCAAGCGAGGGTAGGTTTTTGACCTGCCTTTTTCAGCGGATTGCAGGCGCGCAGTGCTTTGAAGAACCGATAGGGCCGGCACTATCCCCTATGAATCTGTTAGAAGATTGCGGAAATCGTTAGAAAACGCCCCCTCGCCCCCAAAATCATTACAAAAGCGAGGCCGATGGGAGAGCAGCCGGGCTGAAAGGCCCTTGCTCGAATTCCTGCACCACAAACGAAGAAGGCCCCCACTTGGGAGGCCTCCAGGTGCCAGCGGACTGGCTGCTTCGCTTCAGCGACGGCGGCTCAGGCCACGGGGGCCTTGGCGCGCAGAATCTTCATGAACTCTCGCATCCAGGCCGGGTGGTCCGGCCAGGCGCGTGCGGAGACCATGTTCCCGTCGACGACGGCGGAGGAGTCGATGAACTCCGCGCCGGCGCCCCGCACGTCGAGCTGCAGTGCGGGATACGCGGCGCTCTTGCGGCCCTTGAGGACACCGACCGCGGTGAGCAGCAGCGGGCCATGGCAGATGTGGGCCACGGGTTGGTTCTTCTCGAAGAAGTGCCGGACGATGCGCTGGCAGTCGGCGTCGTTGCGGATGTACTCGGGGGCACGTCCGCCGGGGATGACGAGCGCCACATAGTCGGCCGGCTTCACCTCCGAGAAGGCCAGGTCGGCCTGCCACGTGTAGCCAGGCTTCTCCGTGTACGTGTCGAAGCCGTCCACGAAGTCATGCACCACGAACTGGAGCTTCTTCTTCGACGGGGCCGCGAGGTGGACCTCGTAACCCTCCTCCAGCAGCCGCTGGTACGGGTACAGCACCTCCAGGGACTCCGCCGCGTCGCCTGCAAGCATCAGGACCTTGGCCATGAATGTCGCCTCCGATGAGGGTCTGAACGAACGACCGGCGTATCGTCACCGCTGGTCTGACCATCAGTCAATCAGGTAGTCTGTCCGCCATGGTTTCCGGACGGACGTTCCAGGCGGTGGTTCGTAACCCCTTGTATCTCCAGGTGGCGGAGCGGATTCGGGAGGCCATCCTGAGCGGCGGGATGCCACCGGGGGACTCGCTGCCACCGGAGCGGGAGCTTGCGGAGCAGTTCGGGGTGAGCCGGGCCTCGGTGCGCGAAGCCCTCCGGGCGCTCCAGGCCCAGGGGTTGGTGGTGGGCAAGGGGAAGGGGCTGGTGGCCAGGGCGGCGAGCGGGCTGCTGAGCGAGGCGCTGACGCACGTGGTGCGGCTGCGGCTGGCATCGCTGGAGGACCTGGTCGACCTGCGGTGCGTGCTGGAGTCAGCGGCGCTGGAGCGGGCGGCGCGGCGCGCGGATCGAACGCACCTGGACGCGGCGCGTGCGGCGCTGGACGAGATGCGGCGGCCGGGCGTCACGGCGGAGTCGTTCCACGAAGCGGACGTGCGCTTCCATGTGGAGCTGGTGGCGGCGTCCGGCAACCGGGCCATGCACCTGGTGATGCTCGCGCTGCGAGATGCGATGGCGAGACACCTGCTCGACGCGCTGGGGACTGAAGGGCCAGACGTGCTCAAGCGGCTCGCGGATGAACACGCGACCATGTTGGACGCGGTGGAGCGGGGCGATGCGGCGGGTGCCGCCGCGCTGCTGCGCGAGCACATCGAGGGCTTCTATCGTGCGTCTGTCTCCGTACCGATGGAGACCGCGCGATGAGCGGACTGGCGCCGTGTGCCTTCACGGCCACCCCAAGTCAGGAGGCCGCCCCGTGACGGCCAACAGAAACGCAACCCTGTTGCGAGAGCTTGCGGCGGTACTCCCCCCCGAAGCGCTCGTCACCGACGCGGACATCCTCGACGCGCACCGCAGGGACCAGGCCGAGTGGGCTCCCGCCGGAGTCCCCCAGGTCCTCGTGCGCGCCACGTGCACGGATGACGTGCGCGCGGTGATGCGCATCGCCTCGGCACACCGAATCCCCGTGGTGCCGCGCGGCGCGGGCTCCGGACTGTCCGGTGGGGCGAACGCGCTCGATGGGTGCATCGTCCTGTCGCTGATGCGGATGAACCGCGTGCTGGAGGTCGACGCGAAGGGGATGCTCGCCGTCGTGCAGCCCGGTGTGTTGAACGCGGAGGTGAAGGCCGCGGCGGCGGCGCACGGACTCTGGTACGCGCCAGACCCGGCGAGCTGGGAGTTCTCCAGCCTGGGTGGCAACCTGGCCACCAACGCGGGCGGCCTGTGCTGCGTGAAGTACGGCGTGACAGGGGACGCGGTGCTGGGGCTCGAAGTGGTGCTCGCGGATGGCTCGGTGGTGCGCACGGGCGGGCGCACGGTGAAGAACGTGGCGGGCTATGACCTGACGCGCCTGTTCGTCGGCTCGGAGGGCACGCTGGGCGTCATCACCGAGGCGACGCTGAAGCTGCGCCCCAAGCCGCCGAAGGCGACGACGCTGGTGGCCACCTTCCCCACGCTCGGGGGCGCGGGAGCGGCCGTCACGGACATCATGGCGCGCACGCGCCCGTCGATGCTGGAGCTGATGGACCAGCCCACGTGTCGAGCCGTGGAGGCCTACAAGCCGCTGGGGTTGGACGTGGACGCCGCCGCGTTCCTCCTGGCGCGCTCGGACGCGGGCGGCGAGCAGGGCGTGGCGGAAATCGAGGCCATGGCGGCCTGCTGCGACGCCACCGGGGCGACCTTTGTCACGCACTCGTCGGACGAAGCCGAGGGCGAGCTGCTCCTCACCGCGCGCCGCCTCGCGTACCCCGCGCTGGAGCGGCAGGGCGCCACGCTGCTGGACGACGTGGGCGTGCCGCTGTCGCGAATCCCGGAGCTGCTCGCCGCCGTCGAGCGCATCGCCGCCGACCGGGGCGTCCTCGTGGGCACCTTCGGCCACGCGGGGGATGGGAACATGCACCCCACCGTCGTCTTCGACCGTCAGGACGCGGCGGCGCTGGAGCGGGCGCGAGGAGCATTCGACGACATCCTCGGCGCCGCGTTGGACCTGGGCGGCACCATCACCGGAGAGCACGGAGTGGGCGCGCTCAAGCAGCCCTTCCTGGGCCGGCAGCTCGGGGAGGAGGGGCTGCGCCTGCACCGCCGCCTGAAGGGCGCGATGGACCCCTTGGGCATCCTCAATCCGGGCAAGGTGCTCTGAAATCCACCCCTCGACGCGTCGCGCCGGACGTCGACGCGCCGCGCATTTCTCGTGGGATTACGCACGGTTGTTCCACTGACCTGGGAGGTCGGTCGAATATCTTCAAAAAGGATGTCGAGACCTCGCCCCTGGCTCCGACATCCGGATGAACGCGCGCCAATGAAGGAGCGCGGGTGCCACGAGAAAGAGGGAGCTCCCCATGAAGTACATGCTCATGATGAACACGCCGACGGGCGGTGCGTACCAGGTCGCCACCTGGCCGAAGAAGGACCTCCAGGCGCACATCGGCTTCATGATGAACTTCGCGAAGAAGCTCGGAGCCGCCGGTGAGCTGGTGGGCGCCGAGGGCCTCGCGGGGCCCGACCAGGCGAAGCGCGTGCGTGCTGGCGAGGACGGCAAGCCCATCACCGACGGCGTGTTCCCGGAGTCGAAGGAGTTCCTGGCGGGCTACTGGATTGTCGAAGTGGACAGCCCCGAGCGCGCCTACGCCATCGCCGCCGAGGCCTCCGCCGCCCCCGGGCCTGGCGGCAAGCCGCTCAACCTGTCCATCGAAGTGCGGCAGGTGATGAGCGGTCCTCCCCCCGACACGATGTGAGGGTGACGTTGGAGCCACGTCACCTGGAGCACCTGCTGCGCGAGCACGCGCCGCGGGTGCTGGGCGCCATCATCCGAAAGTTCCGGGACTTCGGAGCCTCGGAGGACGCGGTCCAGGAAGCGCTGCTCGCGGCGGCCTTGCAGTGGCCGCGCGAGGGCGTTCCGGACGACCCGCGTGCCTGGTTGATTCAGGTCGCCTCGAGGCGAATCACGGACCACGTGCGCGCGGAGGCGGCCCGTCGCCATCGCGAGGAGCTGGTGGTCAGCCTGGTGCCACCGGAGCTCCAACTCGTGCTCGCGCTGGACAGCGACGAGGTGACGGGGCGGGACGACGCGCTCGCGTTGCTCTTCACATGCTGTCACCCGGCGCTGACGACGGCGTCGGCGATAGCGCTGACGCTGCGCGCGGTGGGCGGCTTGACGACGGCTGAAATCGCCAAGGCCTTCCTCGTCCCCGAGGCGACGATGGCGCAGCGAATCAGCCGCGCCAAGCAGAGCATCAAGAGCTCCGGGATTCCGTTCCAGAAGCCCACGCCGGAGGAGAGCGCGCAGCGGCTGGGCACGGTGCTGCAGGTGCTCTACCTCATCTTCAACGAGGGCTACACGGCGAGCTCGGGCCCGGAGCTGCACCGCACGGACCTGTCGGGCGAGGCGATTCGCCTGATGCGGCTCTTGCACCTGCTCCTGCCGGAGGACGGCGAGGTGGCGGGACTGCTCGCGCTGATGCTGCTCACGGACGCGCGCCGGAAGGCGAGGACGGGGCCGGAGGGCGAGCTGATTCCGCTCGATGTCCAGGACCGGAGCCTGTGGGACGCGGGGATGATTGCGGAGGGCGTCGCGCTCATCTCCGCGACGCTGTCGAAGGGCTCGGTGGGGATGTACCAGGTGCAGGCGGCCATCGCGGCCGTGCATGACGAGGCGGCGCGCGCGGAGGACACCGACTGGCCGCAGGTGCTGGCGCTCTACGAGGTGTTGATGCGCCTGTCCGACAACCCCATGGTGGAGCTCAACCACGCCATCGCGACGGCGATGGTGCAGGGGCCGGAGGTGGGGTTGGCGCTGGTGAAGAAGCTCGACGCGGAGGGGCGGTTGGAGGGGAGCCATCGGCTCGACGCGGTGCGTGCACATCTGCTGGAGCGGGCGGGCAGGCACGCGGCGGCGGTGGTGCACTACCGGAAGGCGGCGGAGCGCACGACGAGCCTTCCGGAGCGCAATTATCTGCTGACGCAGGCGGCGAGGCTGAACGACGCGGGGGCGTAGGCGGTGTGGACCCGGGTGTGTCGCGGGAAAGCCCCTATGCCCTGAGGTGCATGCCGCGAAATGCCGGGCCTCGGCTAGCGTTCCTGAGCGGTGGAGGAGTTGGGGCTCTTTCATCGACGAGGGGGAAGACCATGTCCACCACCCATGTCATCCGACGTGGTGAGTGCATGTTGTTGGTCGCGCGGCGCTACGGAATCCTGGACTACCGGCAGGTCTACGAGCATCCGGCCAATGCGGAGCTGCGTCGCAAGCGGCCCAATCCGAGCGTGCTCTATCCCGGCGACACGGTGGTGATTCCGGAGCCACGTCCGAGTCAGATGCCGCTCTACACCGGGTTGCCGCGTCCCTTCACGCTCGATGCGGCGAGTGCCCGGTACCTGCGGGTCGAGCTGCGGGATGACGTGGGCGCGCCGTTGGCGAGCAAGCCCTATCTCCTGCTGTTCGGGCCCCGGGTGGTGGAGGGGGAGACGGACGGCAACGGCCTGTTGGTGCAGCGCGTGCCGCTCAGCGCGAGCCGTGCCGAGCTGGAGTGCGAGGACCAGTGGTGGGAGCTGGAGCTGGGCGCGTTGCGTCCCATGAAGGACGTGCCGGATGACGGAGTCGCGGGGGCGGAGGCGAGGCTCATCAACCTGGGGTACGCGCTGGAGCCGACGGGGCGGATGACGCTGGAGCTGCGCAGCGCGCTCCGAGCCTTCCAGCACCGCACGGGCCTGTCCGTCACGGGGCGGCTGGACGCGGAGACATCGAGACATCTCGAACTGTTGCACGGGAGCTGAGTCATGACGGCGAAGGTGGCGAAGCTGCGAGGCATGCCGGAGCAGGGGGCGCCGAGGAAGGTGTCGGTGGCGACGGCACCAGAGCGGGAGGCGCACCACGCGACGCTGCGCGAGGTGCAGTGCACGGACTGCGCGGTGGGGCTCTTGCGTCAGTACGTGAGCGCGAGTCTACGCAGCCAGCGGAAGGTGGACCTGGTGCACCGACGGTTCCACTTGAGGGGGGACGAGGAGCTGGAGTTGTCGCGGACGACGCCCCTCGCGCTCCAGCTCGTGGGCCTGCGTCGGGAGGGTGGCATCTCCGAGGGGTGCGAGGACCTGCTGCTCGTGCTCTATGACCCCGCGCTGCTCGTCGACGCGGACAGGCCCGTGCTGGATGCGGAGGGGCTGCGCGAGGAGAACGTGAGGGATGCGCAGGAGTACGTGGACATGGTGTTGGCGGACCCGGTGCACTCGCCACCGAGGGGCTGGCCGTTTCCCGGCGTGGATGTCTCCTGTCCGAAGTGCAAGCACTGGCGCGTGGCGGTGTTCCCCATGACGACGGAGACCGCGTGCGGAGGGACGGATGCCTGCGTGAGTGAGATTGCGCCCGGCATCTACAACGCGCACTTCCGCATCGCGCCACACGCGGAGGACGCGTCGTCGCCCGTGCTGAGCCTCGCGGAGGACGCGATACCCGTGAGGCGGCGTCATCCCACCGCCGAGCTGCTCGGCACGGCGAGCTCCGCGACCTTCCTTCCATCTGGAGCCAGAGACACCGGTGAGGAGGCCCGTCAGGTGTTCCGCTCACAAGAGGACTTCGAGACCTTCTTGAGGCTGGCGATGCTGTCGAAGCGAGCGCTCTGTCCCACACGCAAGGCGAGCTGTGCCGTGGCATCCGGGTGCTCGACCCGGACGCAGGGCCTGGAACCCTGCGACTCCGGAGCGTGTGGCTTCCGGTTCGACTACGTGCAGGCCGAGACGACCCGCGCGAATCTGGAGACGCTCGTGGCCCGACTGGGTGGGCCCTAGTTACGAACGGTAGCGTGCTCCTTGGCCCAGTTGAGCGCCAGGTCCGCGACGGCCTCCCAGCCCGGCTGCGCCACGGTGTAGTGCGAGCGGCCCTTCAGCTCCACGTACTCCGTCACCGCCTTCGCCTTCGCCTTCGCGTAGCGCTTCACGTTCTCCCGCTGGATTTTCGCCGGCAGGATGATGTCCGAGTCACCCGAGAGGAACAGCAGCGGGGCGCGCTCGTCGTTCTTCAGATTGACGGTGACTTCGGAGTGCGGCGTCAGGTTGGCGAGGGCGCCCTGGAAGAGCGCGCGGCCCGAGCCCGGCACGTACTGCGTGCGGTACACCTCGTCCGACTCCTCCTGCGTCAGCGTGTTGGTGAAGGCGTAGTGGAACTGCTCGGGCGTCATCGGCGCGGGGCGGTTGACGTTGGCGGGGTTGAGCAGCGTGGACGCCGTCGACTTGATGGTGGTGAACGGCAGCGTGTAGACGCCCTTCACCGGCGCGGAGTGGATGGCGACGCCCGCGGCGCCCACGCCACGGTCCAACAGCATCTGCACGAAGGCGCCGCCGTAGGAGTGGCCCATGAGGATGGGCGGGGTGGGCAGCGCGCGGATGATGCGCTCGTAGTGGTCGACAATCTGCTTCACGCGCAGGTTCTCCAGCGGCGTCGGGTCCTTCTGGAGCGCTTCCACGCCGACTTCGAGGCCGGGCCAGGAAGGGGCGATGACGCGGTAGCCGCCTTCGTGAATCGGTCCATCCACCCCGGCCAGCTTCGGGGCGTCATCCACATGCCGTGGACGAGGACGATGGTGTCGGGCTGGGTCTTCTGGACGGTGGCGCTCATGGCGTACTCCCTCTTGGGTTCACCGCGTCTCGCGCGGCGTGCGTTGCTGACAAGAGGAACAGTAGAGACCTGGGCCGCCGCGAAAAATGGGGCGCCGGGCAGAGGACTGTTTCCGCAACAGAAACAATCCTCCGCGAGAGGAGCGCCCGCTACTTCGAGGCCGCGCCCAGCTTCTCCAGCATCTTCACGGCGTTGTCGTTCTTCGGGTTCAGCTCGAGCGCCT
Source organism: Myxococcus sp. AM011 (assembly GCF_013372595.1). Taxonomy (NCBI): domain Bacteria; kingdom Pseudomonadati; phylum Myxococcota; class Myxococcia; order Myxococcales; family Myxococcaceae; genus Myxococcus; species Myxococcus sp. AM011. The sequence goes on along the minus strand of NZ_JABXEM010000230.1, from coordinate 9,516 downwards.
TCTTGTAGGACCGGATGGCGTCGTCCTTCCGGCCGGCCTCGGCGTAGCCCTCGCCCAGGCTGTCGTGGACGTTGGCGTTCGTGGGGTACAGCTCCACGTTGGCCTCGAACATCTTCAGCGCGTCGGGCACCTTGCCCGAGCGCAGCAGGCTGTAGCCGAGCTCGTTGAGGACGTCTGGGGTCACCTGGGTGTCCTCCTTCGTGGCGGTGCTCTTGCGCGTCTTGAACCAGGTGAGCGCGGCGTCAGTACCCTTGAGGCGCGCCAGCAGGTCCGTCGTCATGCCGATGCTGTCAGGAGTGGTGGTGTAGCCCTTCCAGCCGTACTCGGCCATCACGCTCGCGATGACGCGGTCGAAGAGGCGCGAGCCGTCATCCGAGTTGGTCATGACGGCCACGCCGCTGCCCGACTCGAAGCCCATGAGGAAGCAGCGATAGCCCTCGTTCCCTCCGCCGTGACCAAACCATTCCTGTCCGGGCCGACGCATGAAGCCGATGCCGAACGCCTCCGACTGGCGGGTGAGCATCTGCTTCGCCATCGCCTGGGACACCACGCGGCGGGACTGGCCCTTCGTCGCCTTGGACATCTCCAGCGCGACGCGCGCGAGGTCCGACGGCGTCGTCCACAGGCCGGCGGGAGCCATCTCCGGGTAGGTGTGCCAGCGACCCTCGACGCTCTTTCCACCGGAGTAGGTGCCGCTGGCGGCGAGGGGCTCCAGCTCCTTGGGCAGGGGCTGCTCGAAGGTGCTGTTCTTCATGCCGAGCGGCGCGAGCACGGTCTCCTTCATGATGACGGGGAAGGGCTTCTTGAGCTGGTCCACGAGCATCTGCTGGACGATGGTGGTGCCGCCGCCGCTGTAGCGCGTCAGCGTGCCGGGCACGGTGTCCACGCGCACGGCGGACGAGTTCGCGGGCTTCTCGCCATCCAATACCTGCTGCGTGGTGGGCACGGGCATGTTGCTGGCGTAGCCGCCGAAGCCGCTCGTCGTCGTGCCCGCGCTGTGCGAGAGCAGCCGGCGCAGCGTCACCTTCTGCTCCTTCGTGAACTCGTTGTCCGGCACCTTCCATGAGATGAGCGTGTCGTTGATGTTCGCGTCGAGCGACCACTTGCGCTTCTCCGCGTGGTGCATCGCCGCCATCGCCGTCACGGGCTTGCTGATGGACGCGGCCTGGAAGAGCGTGTCGATGGTGACGGCCTCGGTGCCGCCCGCGTGCTTCACGCCATACGCCTTGGCCCACACGAGCGAGCCCTTGTCGAACACGGCGATGCTCACGCCGGGCACGCCGTACAGCTCCATCCACTGCGTGAGCGACAACTGGCGCGGCTCATCGCCGGGAATCGTGATGGGGGAGAGGCCCTGTTCGACGCGAGCGATTCGAGCGGCCTCGGTGGGGCGGGCCAGCCACTGCGTCGTGGGCTTGCGGGTGTCGGCGGCGGTGAGGAGGCCCACGGCCGTAAGGCCCGAGAGGGCCACGGAGACGAGGCGGGAGAAAGGTCTGCGGTGCATGGGGGATTTCCTGGTGTGACTCGTGCGGGGTGACGCGTCACCTGAGCCCTACGAGTTTCCCCCGGGTCGCTTGCATGCGCTACGCCGTGCGTCGTCACGGCCTCGTGGAAACCCCCGAGCAGGCGAGCGCCCATGGCCCGTGAGCCGCCGCGCGGGTGTCTCCGGGGTGACAGACCCGCGAGGTACCGCGCGCGTTCCGAACCTGGGAAATCCCCGAACCGAGAATGGGATGACGGTCTCGATTTCCCAGAAGGGTGGGTGACGCATGGGCGGCACGACAGCGATTCGAGGTGGCTCGCCGACGACTTCGTCTGGGGCCTCGGGAGCGGATGCGGCCCGCCGTGCGGAGGAGGCTCGAAGGCGCGCGGAGGCCGCGAGGAAGGGGGCGGAGTCCGCGCGTCGAGCGGCCGAGGAGGCGCGAAGGGCCGCGGAGTCCGCGCGTCGCGCGCAGCAGAAGGCACAAGCGGACGCGGCGAAGGCGACGTCGCGAGCCGAGGCGCCGGGGCAGACTCCGAAAGAGGCCAAGGCTTCGAGGAAGGACGCGGTGGAGGCCCAGCGGGCGGAGAAGCTCTCCGCGCAGCGAGCGGCTCGGGCCGAGGAGGCGCGGCGGGACGCGGAGGAGAAGTCCGCGCGCTCCGCGCAGCGTGCGCAGGGGGCGATGCAGGAGGCGAACACGCAAGCCACCGCGCGGGGCCTGACGCCTCCGTATGACGAGCAGCGCCTCAAGGGCGTCACGTCCAACACGGTGCGGGACACGTCGACGTCGAGCTTCGAGGCTGCTTCAAGCAACGAGCTGCGCGACAAGCTGTTGGGCAACGTGTCGTCGCCGCCGGAGTCATCGGCGCTCTTCACGGCCGAGCGCGCCGCGGAGCTGGACATGTCGCCCGAGCTCCAGTCGATGAGGGTCGCGGACGCGAGCGCGCCGGAGAAGGAGGCGTGGGACCGCTACGACGCGCACGTGAAGAAGGGCCTCGATTTGAAAGACGTCCCAGGGGGCCTGCGCCAGGAGTTTCGCGACGACTACAAAGCGACGACCGAGCGGCTGCAGGACGAGGCGAACAAGGCGTCCGTCGACCGACTGCGGCAGGAGCTGAGCGCCACGCCGGAGGGAAAGGCGGCGCTCGCGGACCTGGATGCGCGCGGGGTCGAAGTGAAGGTGGTGGACGACGCGTCCTATCCGGAGCTTCAGGAGGGCAAGACGACGGATGGCCATGCGTTGCCGGGCAATGGGGATATCACCCTGCGCCGCTCGGCGGCCACGTCGGACGTGTTGCTGCGCGAGGCGCGGAACTCGGCGCGGACGCAGGAGCTGAAGCTGCCGACGACGGCGGAGGATGGGGCGCGGTTGTCCGCGGCGGTGGCGGAGCGAATCAAGGCGAATCCGAGACAGCCGGTGGAGTTCACGGACAACGGCGTGCACCTCGTGGCGATGAAAGGAGCCCAGCCGTCCGTCGTCGAGCATGGGGGCAGCATCCTCGACAACGCGTTGGGGGGCTGGTCGAGGCCGGAGGCGGAGAAGCCCTTCGCCGCGCTGGCGCAGGAAGAGGGGCGCCAGCCCGGGAGCGACACCATCATCAACACCAGTTTCTATGACCGGGCTTTCAGCGGCGACAATCCGGTGGGGCAGGTGATTGAGAACGGGAAGGTGCTTGGGGGTGAGTCGGAACCAGACCGGTTCTACGCGGCGTGGACGTCGAGTGGCCTGAAGTTCGGGCAGGGAGATCCGCCGGCGGATTCGAAGGTGGCGTTTGGTGGGGCGGTGCCGCTCATCATCAACAACACGCCGTACGGCGACGGGAATCAGTACAAGCCAGGGACGTCCTCGACGGCGCCGCTCACGGGAGACCCGGGGGCGTATGCGTCCGACTTGACGCAGCGGAACAACGAGGGCTTCAAGGACCAGGACGAGCGGGGTCCGAACAGTGGAAAGGTCGTCGTCGGGTATGACCGGGAGACGGGCACGACGTATGTCGTCGCTCAGGAGAACGGCGAGAAGCCCGGCAAGACGCTCGCGGAGATTCGCGACGCGCTGGTGAAGCTGGGGGTGGATGACGCGGTGTCCTTCGACGGCTCGGACTCGGCCACGCTGGTGCGGGATGACCAGGTGAAGGTCGAGCCTGGAGCAATCAAGGACCGGACCATTCCCTTCGGGCTGAAGCTGAGCCTGCCGTGAGTTGAGTTGAGGGGGCTCGGGTGTGTGCCGGGTCCCTGAAAAGTAATCACGGATGTAACCGTGTGGGCGCTTCTGGCGAAGAAGGGGTGTCTGTCCCTCATCGCACTTGGAAGGAAGTGACCCGTGAACTCGCTGACCAAGGTGGATGGCCGTTCGAGGATGCAGCAGGGCCCGAAGACGAATGACGCGCAGCGTGCGGACGAGGCGCGCAAGCGGGCGGAGGCGGCCATCAAGGCGGCGAAGGCGGCGCAGGAGGCGGCGAAGCAGGCGCGTCTCCAGGCCGAGGCCGCGAAGAGGGCGGAGGCGCAGGCCTCGCGGGCGCGGGAAGAGGCGGAGAAGAAGGCCAAGAATCCGAAGCAGACGCCGGAGCAGCGGGAAGCTTCGAAGAAGGCGCTCGCGGAGGCGCAGGCGGCGGAGAAGGTCGCCGAGGCGAAGCTGGCCCAGGCGACGGAGAAGTACCAGGCCGCCGTGGGGAAGGAGCTCGAGACCGCTCGTCGCGCGGAGAGGGCCAAGCAGAAGGCGAATGAGGCGGCTGGCGAGGCGGGGCAGAAGCCGCCGTACGGCAACAATCCGGAGATGGGCCCCAACGGGAAGTCGCAGTCGTCCTACGAGAGCGCGCCGGGCCGGCCGGACATGGAGAGGATGATGGGCCGGACGCAGTCCGCGAACGGCATGGGGGCCGAATACTCCTCGGACATGCCGATGATGAAGCGCTCGGAGATGATGCGGTCCGTGAGCATCTGAGCGCCGTGCCGTGCTCGGAAGGCAGGAGGCGCCCCTGCCAACGAGGACACCTCGTGGACGACGTAGCCTGTTGACTACTCCGGCTTCCCACCCGTCCGCTGCCAGAACTCACGGACCAGAATCGTGGCGAAGCGCGAGTCATTCAGGATGTACCGGCGCCACAGGCGCTTGGGTTCATTCACCAGACGGTACAGCCACTCGAAGCCCGCATTGGCAATCCACTGCGGCGCGCGCTTGGCCGTGCCAGCGATGAAGTCGAACCCCGCCCCGATTCCAATCGCCACGGTGGGCCCCAGCTTCCCGGCCACCTGCGAAATCCACACCTCCTGCTTCGGGCTCCCCAACGCCACGAAGAGCAGGTGCGGGTCCTTCTCCCGAATCCTCGCCACAATCGGGTCGTTCTGCGCGTCACCCGCGTCCGTCTTCACCATCGGCGAGTCCCACCCCACCACCTCCACGCCGAACTGCTCGCCCATCTGCTTCGCCACCTTCTCCGCCACCCCAGGGCCCGCGCCGAGCAGGAACACCCGCCATTTGCGCTCCGCCCCCAGCTTCATCAGCGGGAGAATCAAATCCGAGCCGGCGATGCGCTCGGGCAGCGTCACGTCCATCGCCTTCGATGCCCAGACAATCGGCATCCCATCCACCACCGAAATCGTGGCGCGCGAGTACGCCTCGCGGAACTGCGCGTTGTCCTCCGCCAGCACCACGTGGTCCACGTTGGCCGTGAAGACGTAGCCGCCCTGGTGCAAATCGACCAGGCGCCCAATCTGCTGCACGGCGTCCTCGAACGTCAGTTGGTCGATGGCCAACTGCCCGATGTGCAGGCGCGGGCGGCCCGTGGAAAACGGCGTCGGCTTCGGAGTCTCGGGGGTCGCGGCACTCATGGCTTCTTCACCGTCAAATCAAGCACTGTCATCGAGTAGGGCGGCAGCCGCTGCGTCAGCGTACCCGCCGTCTTGCTTCCAGCCGTCTGCTCCAGGAATCCACCCGGCGCGCCCGAATACCCCAGCACGCGCGCACCCTCGAGCGTCCCACAACCCTTCAACTCCACCTTCGCCTGCGCGGCCTGGTCCGGGTCGAAGTTCAACACCACCGCCACCAGCTTCGTCCCCGACTCGTCTCGCGAGGCGAACACGCTGGTGCCCTCCTCCGCCTTCGCCGGCACCCAGTAGTCCTGGAAGTGGCCACCGCGCCCGTCGAAGTCCCTGAACGCTCGAAACGCCCAGAACACCGGGCTGCCATTCGTGGGGTACTGCCAGAAGTAGGCGGAGTAGATGTTCTCCTGCGCGAAGCGCCCCAGCGCCTCGGCCTGCGCCAGTCCGCCGCTCATGTGGCCGAACGCGCCGAAGTTGTACTCGCCGATGGAGATGCTCCGCCCCGGGTAGTTCTGCGCGATCCACTCCTTGAGACGCGGAAGCAGGCGCACGGGCTCGGCAATCCAGGACTCGTCCTTGTACGTCGGGTCCCACAGGCCCCGCGTCGAGCGGATGCGCCGCGCGTTCGTCTCCGGGTCCGTGTTGCCTTCCAACCCCACGCCGACGTTCGTCTGCGGATAGAAGTGCACGTCCACCACGTCGAGGATGCGCACGCCCGTCTTCTTCTCGTGCTCGCGCAACTGCCGCAGGTACCACGGGAGCAGCGGCACATCCCCGTGCGCGCGGCGGTCCGAGTGCGGCGCCTTGCCCGGCGCGAAGTCCGCCGCCGACCAGAGGTAGTTCGTCCAGCCCCACTCGGCCGGGCCCGCGATGAGCGCGTCCGGGTCCGCCTTCCGCACCGCGGTGCCGTACGCAATCGTCCGGGACAACAGCCCGTCGTACGTCAGCGGCTCCGGGAAGACATCCCGGTGCGTCGAGTTCCAGAGCATGGGCTCGTTGTCCAGGATGTACATCCGGACGTTGCGCTCGCCACCGCGCGCCACGTCCCGCTCGCGGATGGTACGGACCCACTCGGCGACGAACTCGGGCGAGGCCTCGGTGCTCGTCTGTGACGGTGCGCCCGGCTTCAGCGGGGTGCCGTCGCGCGTGACGCCGTTGCCGGAGCCGTTGTCCTCGCCGCGCTGCGGGCCGAACTTCGACACCGGGAAGCCCACGGACGTCGTGTCCTTGGCCACCCAGCCGAGCAGCGGCACCGTGACGGCGGACATCATGCCGTGCTTGCGGTTGGAGTCGATGAAGTCCTGGTAGCCCAGGCCGATGTCCACGTTCTGGAAGAACCAGTCGTTGGCCGTGTTCCACGCGCCGCCGAGCTTCCAGTTGTAGCGGGACGTGGGGTTGCCGCCCCAGCGGCGCGTCGTCGCGCCCATGCGGTACTGGTGCTGGTCCTTCTTCTCGCGCAGGCCATCCATGGCGATGCCGTAGATGAGCGGGCTGATGCGGTGGCCCGGCGCGGTGCAGTCGATGGTCAGCTTCGTCTCGCGCCCGGTGCCCTTGCCGGTGCGTCCTCCGCCCGCGGCGAGCGCGGCGGCGACCTCCGGCGGCAGCGGCACCAGCGACACCTTGTCGAAGAGCACCCAGTCGCGCCCCACGTCCTTGGAGGCGCGCAGCACCACGCGGTCGAACGCCTCGCCGCGCGGGTTGAGCAGCTCCATCGGGATGAGGATTTCAGCCCACTCGCCGTCCTTGCGGACCTGGAGCTCGGACGTAATCGGGATGCGCGGGAAGGACGTGGTGCCCTGCGCGTCCAGCCGCACCTCCAGGAACTCGCCGTAGGACTCGGGGGCGCTGAGGCGCAGGGACAGCGCGCCGAACGAGCCCTCCAGCTTCGGGCGGTACAGAATCCACCCGCCATAGTTGAACAGGCGCATGCGCGCCGGAGCGCCCCGAGGCAGCTCGCGCTGCGCCCAGCCGATGTCCTTCCACCCGGTGCCCAGGCCCCCGTCGTAGAGCGTCTCCAGCGTGGCGGCCTTCTCCGTCGGAGCCGCTCCGGAGGCGGGCTTCGAGTCGCCCGTCGCCTGCTGTGCCGAGGGCTTCGTGTCGCCAGCAGCCTTCTGTGCCGTGGGCTCCGCGCCCGAGCCACCAGTGCCGTCGGCCCGAGCCTGGAGTCCCCGCGCCACCGCCACCGAGCCACCGGCGACGAGCGCGCACGTCAACACGGCCGCGCCCGCCTTGCTCCGCGCACCCTTCACACCGTCCACCATGCGTGTCATCTCCCCCGGGCCCGCCGTGAGGCGCGCCTCACAGCACCACGTCGTCGGTGTCCTTGCGCGGGAAGACGCGGGCGGGAATGCCCACGGCCACGCTGTCCGGCGGAACGTCCTGGAGCACCACCGCATTCGCCCCAATCCGCGAGCGCGCGCCAATGCGTATCGGCCCGAGGATGCGCGCCCCGGCCCCAATCCACACATCGTCCTCGATGGTCGGGTAGCCGTTGTCCTTGGCGGTGCCCACGGTGTTGTTGCCGTAGAAGCGCACCCGGTCGCCGATGCGCGCGTCGCCACCAATCACGATGCCCAGGCTGTGCACGAAGTACACGCCCTTGCCGAGCGTGACGTCCTTGCCAATCTCAATCCCCATCACCGCTGTCTGCGCCACGCGCAGCACGTGGTTGACCAGGGGGATGTGGTAGTCGAGCGCGGCCTCGCGGGCGCGGTTGAGCGCGGTGATGCGGTACGAGTCACTGGTGAGCACCATCTGCGCGATGGACTTCGCGCCGGTGTCGCCGTTGTTGGCGGCCTTCGCCAGCTCCAGTGCATCGGAGATCAGCGCGCCGAGCATCGAGCGCTTCGACTTCATGATGTTCATCGAGTCCCTCCGCCCTGGAGGTAGCGAGCAACCTCACGGGCGATGCCAGTCCAGCCACCGGCCTCGTTGCGAGCGCCGCGCAGGTACTCCATCCCGTACACCACCGACGTGCCAGCGAACGCGGCCTTCTCCAGCCCCAGCCTGTCCGCCGCCTTCGCCGCGCTCATCACCGCCCCCGTCAACAGCCGCGTGGCCTGGGGCGCCACCACTGTCGCCGCGAGCAGCGGGCGCGCCAGCGGGTTCGTCTCGAACAACAGCCGCCACGGATTCACGCCGCGCACGTCCGGGTGCTTGCGCGCCACCTGCGTGTCGAACATGCCGTAGCGGTGCGCGCGCTTGAGCCAGCGCTCGAAGGACACGTGGTCGCTGCCGTGCAACACGTAAGCGTCGCTGGCGAAGACGAAGGCGCAGCCTGCCTTCTCCAGGCGCACGCCCAACTCCACGTCCTCGGACTGGCCCAGCGACTTGTCGAAGCCGCCCACGCCCACGTAGTCCGCGCGGTGGAAGGACACGTTGCCGGTGTACAGGTGGTTGCCGTGCGCGCGCGCACCGGGGATGGAGAGCTCCTCCGCCATGCGGTGGTTGAGGTACGCGTACCAGCGCTCGAACAGCGGCATGTCGCCGATGGACGGGTCCGGCCGGATGCGGCCGAGCACCACGTGGCGCGAGCCCTCCGGGTGGTGCGCCAGGTGCCGCTCCAGGAAGTCGTTGGCCACCTGCATGTCGTCGTCGGTGACGAGGACGACCTCTCCGCGCGCGGCCAGCACGCCCCGGTGCCGGGCGGCGGCGGCGCCCGCGTTGGCTTGCACCTCCACGCGCAGGGAGAAGGGCAGCTTCCCCGCGAGGGCGAGCAGCGGCTCCTTCACCGGCTCCTTGGAGCCGTCATCCACCACCACGACTTCGAACCGCTCGGGCGCGAGCGTCTGGGTGGCGAACTGCTCCAGCAGTCGGGAGATGAGGGGGAGCCGGTTGTAGGTGGCGACGACGACGCTGAGACGGGGCGAGGGAGCGTCAGGAGGCGTCATGGCTTCTTCTTCCTGGACGACGAGGCCCGGCCCTTCTTCTTCGGCCGGGGGAAGGTGACGCTGCCCACGAAGCGCTCCGCGCCGATGAACTCCATCGTCTTGTGGGCCGAGCCGAAGTCCGTCTCCCCCAGGGTGACACACAGGAGGACGCCATCGGAGGCGAGCGCCAGGGGGAGGCTGGCGGGGCGGGTGAGGACGGAGTCGATGACGGCGATGACTCGCTCACCCCGGGCGACGCGCTCGCGCAGCTCCAACACGCGACGGGGCGCGTCCGCGGGGGAGATGCTGGTGGCGTCTTCCAGGTGGATCTTCTGCGTGGCCGCGTAC